>NZ_JBSFGK010000026.1:0-99137 GCF_053596495.1 Kitasatospora sp. NPDC001683 | reverse complement strand
GGCCGAGCAGCATGATGATGCCGGGGCCGTGGACGATCGTGCCGAAGCCCGGTACGAGGGCGGCGAACCGCTCGGTGAGGGGGGTGCGTCCGAGGACGGCGTTGCCGGGGAGGGTGACCACCTCGGCCTCGGGTAGCAGTTGGCGGCGTATCATCGATCCGATGCCGTCCGCGCCCACGAGCAGGTCGCCGGTCGCGGTGGTGCCGTCGCCGAAGCGGGCCTCGACCGTGCCGTCCGCGCGTTCGACGTAGCTGGTCACGGCCTTGCCGAACTCGACGCGGCCGCTCAGCCCGGTCAGCAGCAGTTGGCGCAGCACGTGCCGGTCGGTGGCCGTCCCGCCGTCCACCGGGCCGAGCCGGCGGATCTCGTGGAGTTGCCGGTCGAGGACCCGCCGCTCGCCTGCCATCGGTCCGGTGACGGCCGCCAGCAGGTTGTGCAGCCGCTGTGGCAGGCACTCGTGCAGGGCGGCGAGACCGTGCTCGTTCAGACCGACCCTGAAGCCCTGGTAGCGGCTGTGCGCCGACCTCTCCCGCTCGTAGACCCGCACGTCCACTCCGGCTCGGAGCAGCCCGTGGGCGAGGCAGAGGCCGCCGATTCCGGCTCCGGCCACCATGACCTTCATGTCTGTTGTCCTTGTCCGTCCGGTCCGGTGAGGGGCGTCAGTGACGCGGGGTGAGGAGGACGACCACGGCCGAGTACGGGGCGAGCGAGGTCGGCGTCGGCTCGCGGTGGATGGTGGGGGCCGTGTCGCCCTGGGCCCAGGCGAGGGTGCGCTGCACGCGATAGGGACCGGGCAGGTCGAGGTGGAACTGCTGGGTTTCAGCGGTTGCCGCGCAGCCGGGCCAGGGGCGCCGGTGTGGTGACGAACCCCTCGGCGCGGGCGCTGGCCAGGCCGATGCGCACCAGGTGGGCGCTCTTCTCGAACATCAGGAAGCGGGGTTCCCAGATCGGGCGGTACTTGGCGTTGGCTCGGTAGAGCGACTCCAGCTGCCACCAGCGGGAGAAGAACAGCAGCGCCGAGCGCCACATCCGCAGAACCGGTCCCGCGCCCAGCCGTGCGCCCTCCTCGAAGACCGACCGGAACACCGCGAAGTTCAGCGAGAGCCGCTCCACTCCCATGGTCTTCGCGCGCTCGATCAGATCGAGGACCATGAATTCCATCAGGCCGTTGTCCGATGCCTGGTCCCGACGCATCAGGTCCAGCGAGAGTCCTTTCGGCCCCCACGGGACGAAGCTCAGCAGGGCGCGTCGTCGGCCCTCTGCGTCGAAGCACTCCAGCATCACGCACTGTCCGTCGGCCGGGTCGCCGAGGCGGCCCAGCGCAGTGGAGAAGCCGCGCTCGGTCTGCCCGTCGCGCCAGCGGTCCGCCGCCTCGATCAGTTCGGTCATCTCCTGCGGCGGGATGTCCGCGTGCTGCCGGATCCGGGTGGTGTAGCCGGCCCGTTTGACGCGGTTGTACGCCTGGCGCACGCCGCGCATCGCGCGGCCTTCCAGGGTGAATTCGGCGGGCTCCACGATGGCCTCGTCGCCCAGTTCCAGGGCGTCCAGGCCGTGCCGGGCGTAGACGTTGCCGGCCTCCTCGCCGGCGCCCAGCACGGCGGGGATCCAGGCGTGTCCGCGGGCTTCGGCCAGCCAGGCGTCGATCGCGCCGGGCCATGCCTCGACGTCGCCGAGCGGGTCCCCGGAGGCCAGTGACACCCCGCCGACGACCCGGTAGGTGACGGCCGCCTTGCCGGACGGCGAGAAGATCACCGACTTGTCGCGGCGCAGGGCGAAGTAGGCCAGCGAGTCCCGCGCGCCGTGCCTGTCCACCAGCGCCCGCAGTCGCTCCTCGTCCTCCTGGCCCAGCAGTTCGCGGCCGCGCGGCGAGCGGAAGAGTGCGTAGAGCACGGTCAGGAAGAGCACCAGACCGGTGAGGTTGATGCCCACGCTTGCCCAGCGGGAGACGTGCAGCGTGCTGAAGTCCGCGTCCCGGCTGAGGGTGGCCAGCCGCATCACCACGTACCACACCCGGTCCCCGACGCCGGCCCCGTCGGGCCCGGCGGCGGTCACCAGCGTGGTACCCACCAGCACCGAGATCAGCGCGCCTGCGCCCAGCACCGCGAGCGCCAGCTGAAGGTTGGTCGGGTCGCCCTTGGCGTAGAACTCCCGGCGTCCCAGCACCGCGCAGGCCATCACCACCAGCGTGACCGCCAGCGACACCCAGTTGAACGGGTGCCGCCCGTACACGCTCAAGGCGAGCCCCGACACCGACAGCGCGGCGTACCCGCCGCACAGCAGCACGAAGACAGTCCACGCGACCCGCTTGCGGCGGCTCAGCATCATCGCCATGAACAGCGCCGCGGCCGCCGAACTGAAGCCCGCGAAGAGCATAAACGGGGTGAACAGCTCACCGCTGTTGTGCTCCTGCACCTTCTCCCGCAAGGCCAGCGATACCGCGGACAGCAGGTTCACCGCCCCGACCAACCGCAGGTACCAGACCAGTACGGCCGCGCTGCGTCGGGACAGCGGTGTCCCCTGGCCCGGCCGCCGTGGCTGCCGCCTGCCGGTTCCCGCGGCGGTGCCGCTGTCGACACGTAACGGGGTCTTGACGGCATTGCTCATTGACGATGCCTCTCGGAGTTCTGTTCCGGTCTGGTGGAGATGGATGCGGACCCGGTCGATCCGGGCGCCACCACGCTCGGCGCAGCTGCCTGGCGCCGGTAGGGCCCTGCTGCCCGGAGGCGGGGTGCCGGTCCTGATGGCCGAGGTGGACCGCTCCACGCTGGACCCGGCCGGGTCGCCGCGAAGTTCACCGCCTTCCTTGATCCGCGGTGATGCCCGGTTGTCCGGTGACGGGTCAGCAGCCGTTGAGGATGTCGATCGCGACGATCGGCGCGTGCAGGGTCCATCCCTGTCCGGGGTAGATCTTGTCGATGTAGCCGTCGGAGTACTTCAGCTGGGCGCAGTCGTCGTTGCGGGCATCGGTGACGTAGGAGGCGGACTGGCTCAGTGAACTGGTGTTCTGCCAACCCTGGTCCTTGTACATGGTGAGGATGTTGCCGTTCCCGTCCTCGAAGCACACGTACGGCCAGGGACACGAGTCCGCAGCGGATGCCGTCGGCGCGAGCGCGATCGTGGACGCAACGAGCGTTCCGGCGAGGCCGAGAGCGGCCGTGATCTTCTTCATCGGTTCTTCCTCATGGATTGATACGGCTGGCCGCCGACGCTGATGGCGCCGACTGCCGGGGCGAGTAAGGCGACTGCCGGGGTGTCGCCAATCGGGGCTGTGCGCCGGAAGACGTTGGTGGGGGACCAGATGTTTTCCCCTGCGTAACCGCCGCAGTCGTACAGAGGCGCCTCCGTCCCCTGATACAGGCCGCCCCAGGAGTCCAGGCAGTTGTTGAGCGCCACCTTCGGCTGGAGGTGGACTTGATCAGATCGGTTGGCCGAGGCCGGACTGCGAGCGCGGGTCGTCCGAGGACGGCGGAGCACCCGCAGCAGGCCTGGGTGCTGATCGTCGGCCTCCCGGCCTGGTGTCAGGACCAGGTGGGCATGTCGCCCCAGCAGTTGCCGAAGTAGTTGCTGAAGCCCGGCTGGTTGTACATGCTCGTGCCGGTGTCCTTGCCCACGATGCCGTCGGCGGAAAGGTTGTTGGCGGACTGGTAGTTCTGCACCGCCTGGAACGTCAGCTGCCCGAAGCTGCCATCGACGTTCAGCGAAGTGCCGGATCCGGCGGCCCAGTAGTTCAGCGCCCGCTGCACGCACTTGACGCCGGCGGTGTTGTCGGAGCCGGGTCCGATGCTGGCAACGCCAGGGTCGGCGAACGCCGTTCCGGTGGCCGCGCCAATGGAGAGTGCAACAGAAGCACCCACAACGGCGACCTTGGCGCCGATACTCTTGAACGACACGTCAATTCCTCTCTAATTCTCAAGCATGGGCGACCGACCTCGGGCAACCGTCCGACCGATGGCGGTGTACGCGTCCGGCCGGTCGCAGCCGCCGGAGGGAGGGATTGGCCCGAACCAGCGGGTCGAGTGCAGTGATCCGGCGAACCACAGGTGCCGCAGTGAGACGAGCTCGGGTCGCGCAACGACGAGGACTATTCCGCCACAGAACGTTCGCGGGTCACGGCGGCCGCGGCGCCTCTCCGTCCCCGTCCCCGCGCTGTTTCTGGCGCCTGTCGACCGTCGCTGATTCCCCCAGCTGATCAGCGACATCGCCTCATCCCGACGGGTACCCGTCTTCGGGAACCGTGTCCCCTGAGCTCACCCGACGCGCCAGCCGGGCCCTCACCATGTCCATAGGAGAG
Source organism: Kitasatospora sp. NPDC001683 (assembly GCF_053596495.1). Taxonomy (NCBI): domain Bacteria; kingdom Bacillati; phylum Actinomycetota; class Actinomycetes; order Kitasatosporales; family Streptomycetaceae; genus Kitasatospora; species Kitasatospora sp. NPDC001683. The sequence continues at coordinate 94,846 of NZ_JBSFGK010000026.1, read as the reverse complement.
CAACATCGGCCCGGACGAGCAAAACGGTCCGCCGGCCAAGCGCCGAAGCCGGTATGCAAGATCGAGGCTAACAGGGCCAGCTGGTCCGCGTGCTCCAGTTGTCCAGCTGCGACCAGGTGTTCGGGCCGACGATGCCGTCCGGGCGAAGGCCTACGCAGCGCTGAAAGTCGATCACTGCATTCTGGGTCTGCGGGCCGAAGTCGCCGTCAACGCCCAGGCTGCCCGCATAGTTGGGGTCGGCGCGGTTCAGCTCGCACTGGAGGGCCTTTACGGCATCACCCGAGCTGCCGTAGCTCAGCTCCGGCTCGGAGGTGCTGTACTGGGAACAGGGGTATCCGGCAGTCGCGGCAGAGGCGGTAGTCGCGGTTGCGATGCCGGATGCCAGGACCACACCGGCGACAGCGACGCCGGTGATGAATCGCCTACGGATGTCGGCCATGGTCAGATGCCTTTCGGGATAAAGCTGTTGGGTGGGTAGATCGCGCTATCGCGATTCTCTTCAGGGGCGTTGCAGTCCCGGGCTGGGCAGTTGGAACCCAGCCTCGCCCTTGCGCAGCCGCCAGTTCGGCCGTGACCAGTCACGTGACCTGCGCCGTCTACCTCGTCAGATCGATCTTGTCTGCCGCCGACAATCAACCGATAACGTGTAGGTAATCGATCTTTGTTGGCGGCCCGGCGAGATCCCGGAGAGATCCGCATGAAGCCGCCCGGGAGCACGCGGGGGCGGTTCGTACATGCGGTTCGGTCTGTTGGGAAACCTCACGATTCAGGATGACTCGGGCGCCGCCCTGACGCTGCGCCCACCCAAATGTCGAGCCCTGCTCGCCGCACTGCTGCTCTCGCCGAACCGACCAGTGGCCCGTGACCGCCTGATAGGCGCCCTGTGGGGCGAGAGGCCGCCAGCGACCGCCACGAACGCGTTGAACAACCAGGTAGCCCGACTGCGTCGCTTCCTCGGACCGGACGGTGATGACCGCGTTCGCACCGTGCCACCGGGATATCTACTACGGGTCGACGAGAGCGAGCTGGACACAGCCGTCTTCAGCAACCGGCTTGCTGCTGCCGCCACCTCACGCGGACAGGGCGACTGGCTTAAGGTCAGTGAGCACACCGCGGCTGCCCTTGCCACCTGGCGCGGCTCCCCGCTCGGTGACCTGCCGACGCTCGCCGAGCAGGAGCTCCCCTACATCCATTCCCTGCAGGAGGACCAGCTCCAAGCTGCTGAGTGGTACTTCGAGGCGGCGCTTCACCTCGGGCGGCACCAGAGCGCGATATCCGAGCTCACCCGCTGGGTGGCCGAGTATCCGCTGCACGAGGAGTTCCACGTCCGGTTGATCACCGCGTTCTACCGGAGCGGACGCCAGGCGGACGCCCTGGCCGTCTTCGAGGACGTCCGCGCCCGGCTGAGGGAAGAACTCGGAGTCGACCCCGGGCCAGCTCTACGCGCCGTGCACCACCAGGTGCTGGTCTGCGACCCCGCGCTGCTCTGGCAACCCGAACCCGTCGCTGCTGTTGTCGCTGAGACGGTGAACAGCACCGTTGACAACCGCGCCGAGTCACCGATCCTGTCGGCACCGCCGACCACGACGGAAGTCGCTCCCGCGCAGCTTCCCGCCGACACGAGCGACTTCACCGGCCGCGAAAACGAGCTGAAAGACCTGACCGACCAACTGGCGGCAGCCACGAGCCACGGCCATCCCTCCGTCGTGGTCGTCTCGGGCATGGGCGGCATCGGCAAGACCACCCTCGCCGTCCACGCCGCTCAGCAGGTGCGGCACCTGTTCCCCGACGGACAGCTGTATGTGGATCTGCGCGGCTTCGGACCCGGCGAGCCCCGCGAGCCGCGCGACATATTGGCCGGCTTCCTCACAGACCTCAGCCGTACCGACGACACCGAGGCCGGGCGGCGACCGATTCCCGAACACACCGACGATCGCGCCGCCCTGCTGCGCACCGTCCTGGCCGACCGCCGGGTACTGCTGTTCCTCGACAACGCACGTGACGCCGCGCAGGTGCTTCCGCTGCTGCCTGGCAGCGGACCGTGTGCGGTGGTCGTCACCAGCCGCACGATGCTCGCCGATCTGCCCGGCGCGGTCCAGACCACCCTGGAGCCCCTGGACGTCGAGGAGCAGCGCGCACTGCTGTCCGTGCTGTGCGGGTCCGGCCGGGTGCGGGAGGATCCGGACGGCGCGCTGCGGGTGCTGGCCGCCTGTGCGGGGCTGCCGCTGGCACTGCGGATCACCGGTGCCCGTCTCGCGGCGAGGCCGGCCTGGTCCCTGAGCACACTTGCGCAGCGGCTGGATGCGGGTGACGGGCGGCTGCGGGCGCTGTCGGCGGGGCATCTGCGCGTGCGGGCGACGTTCGCCTCCAGCTATCTCGCCCTCGGGGACGAGCCGTTGGAGCGCGAGGCAGTCCGGGCGTTCCGGCTGTTGGGGTTGTGGCCGGGTTTCGTCTTCAGCGTCGAGTCGGCCGCCGCCCTCATCGGTCGTTCCGCCGACACCACCGCCGACCTGCTCGAATTGCTGGTCGACGTCCACCTGCTGCAGAGCCCCGGCCCGTTGCTGTACCGGTTCCACGACCTGCTGGGCGAGTTCGCCGCCGAACGCGCCGACGAGGAGGAGACCTCCGAGGACCGCGACACGGCCAGGGTCCGTCTGATGATCTGGTACGCGGCGGCGCTGCACAGCGCCTGCATCAAAATCGACTCCGGTATCCATTACCTTTCATTCGCAGACGAGACTCCGCTGGCCCCGCTGCCCGTTTTCACGAGCGGAGAGCATGCTCTTCGATGGTGCGTCCAGGAGCTGGCGCACATCAAAGAGGCAATCAGGCAGGCCGCGCACTGCAGCCGCCCGGACCTCGCCTGGCGGATCGCCTACGGGTTGCTGGGATACGCGAAACGGTACTGGTGGACCGGCGAAACAGAGGACTGCCTGCACCTGGCCCTGCAGATCGCCGAGGAGAACGGCGACCTGCTCGGTCAGGCCTGGATGCTCCGACGGATCGCCATCCACCACGGCATGGCCTTCCGCACCGAGCAGGCAATCGAAGCTCTGCACGCCTCGTTGGCCCTGTTTGAAGAGCTCGGGCATGAAAGCGCCATCGCGTTCCTATTGACCGACCTCGCCGTCGGCTACAACCAGCTGGGGCAAGGCGAGCAAGCCCTCGGCTACGCCCGGCAGGCCCTGGAGCAGCAGCGCGCGAACGGACACAATCGCGGTGAGGGCCTCATTCTGAGTGTCATGGGCAACGCACTCCTCACGGTCGGCGACTTCCCGGCTGCCGAGACCCACCTGCGTGAGTCGCTCGAGTTGTGGCGCAAGCACGAGAACCTCCCGAACACCGCCATCACCCTGGCCAACCTCGGCGACACCCTTCGCGGCCTCAACCGCCGCAAGGAGGCCTTCGCCGCACTCGACGAAGCCCTCGAAATCCAGCAACGACTCGGACACATCGGTTATATCGCGGACTGCCTGGTCATCACCGGCCGCACACACCTCCACTTCGCCCAGTGGAACGACGCGAGGACCTGTTTCGAGCGCGCCCTGGAACTCGCCCACCAACACGACCTACCGGCCTGGATCGAGATGGCCACCAAGGGGCTCGACGACCTGGAACACGCAATGCCGTGAGCACGGGAAGTCGCGTGGCGCCCAGACGGGACAGCCTGCCAATGAGCGCCCCTGTTCCCACGAAGGGCCTGAACTCGTCACACGGATCGACCCAAAACGTCACTCCGGAGACGACCAACCGGCCAAACTGGCCGGACGGGCGGGAGGCGGCGTCGGCCGCTGGCTGAGCGGCGGGCACGGAAAGCCGGACCATGCTCCACCAGACCGGCCAGGGCGCCGACCGCGCCCTGGCCGCAGCGTAGGAAGCGGCACCGACACGCTCGGCCGCCTCAACCGCCACAAAGGGGGTGCCGACAAGGAGTGCTTCTGCTCAACCACCTCACCGAAAGCGCCGCAGCCGCGCCTTCTTCCGCCAACGCCCTGCCCGGCTTCGAGCTCACCCTCCACCTACCGCTCGCCTTTCGGTCGATCATCGACGAGCTGCACGACCGCATCGCTCGCGAAGGCCACCACCCCGGCCTGCGCCCCGTGCACGGCTTCGTCTTTCAGGCGATTTGGCCCGCCGAGCACCACCGCCATCGAACTCCGCTGCGGCTCGGCGTCTCCAAGCAAGCGACGGGCAAGACCATCGAGAACCTGGAACAGCTCGGCTACGTCGAACACGGCAGCGACCCCGCCAACGCCCGCCGCGAGGTCATCCGGCTCACCGACCGCGCGGTGGACTGCCTGGCCCACTCGGCCCGGATCTTCGACGAGCCGCGCGCCCCCTGGTCGGCCGCTCCCCAGCCGCCGTCAACTGGAAGACAGCCTGCGGCAACTGGCCGCCCCACGTCTTCCGAGGCGGGCTTCATACGGCTCCCTCAGGGATCCCGCCAGGCCGACCAACCAAGATCCATTATCCACACGTTATAGGTCGGTTGAACCTGGCAGACACCATAGATCTGACGAGGTCGGTGCCAGCTCGGAGGCCTGTCCATGGCGCGCACGGCATGGACATCCCGACGAGAACCGCCGCTGCTGTCTGAATCCCGCTCATCCAACACCAGACCAAAGGAACCCATACACGATGGTCAACCGTAAGCGCATAGCCAGGATCGCCGCCGTCGCCGCAGCGCCGCTGCTTGCCGCCACCCTCGGCACTGGCACCGCCAACGCCAGCCCGAGCGCCGGATACATCGGCGCCGGCTACACCAACAACACCCACGGCGTCTGGTGTGCCCAGCACAACATCTCCTACTGGTTCCGCACCTCTGGCTCCGACCACCGCGAGCCCGCCGAGGACGGCACCTTCGGTCCCGAGACCGAGCAGGCCATCAAGGACTTCCAGGAGGAGATGGGTCTCCCGCAGGACGGCGTCCTCGGCCCCCAGACCGGCAACGCCCTCATGGCCCACGGCGACCCGGCCTACACCGGCTCGGACATGCCCTACCGCGCGGGCGGCGGCACCAGCACCTCCTACTGCTACACGTACCTGCCCACCACCTGGTAACCACCCGGCACGGCACGGACACCGCCGCCCCCGCCCTCCACACACACGGGGGCGGCGGACCGCCGACCCGACCCGCCCCATGGGCTGGACAACGCCGAGCCGGTCGCACAGCTCGTTGTAGGCCGTTGGTGTATTCCCCAGGTTCAACCGGTCGTTGCAACAACGCCGTCCTGTCAGAACCGCCCCTGCTGCTTTCCCTGGACAGCATCGTCGGCCCGACGTCGTGATCGCAGCTGGACAACTGGAGCTCGCCGAGCAGCCGGCACTCCTGTGCGGCGCGTCGTGAACCGGCCTGCCGGGGCCGCCTCGTGGTATGCGAGTGGACCGAAAACGGCAAGATTTTGATGCAGAATCAGCCGATGGTCCGACGACAGCTCATCGGTTGACAGCGGCCCGTCGGCTGCTCGCCGACCGGAATCCTCTCGCTCCCGACCCCATTGCCGTCCCACCCGTCCACCCGTCCCACAGTGCGGGGAGACGGTGTTGATCGATCGTCGGTTCTGCCCAGATGGGCTGATCCATAGTCCATCCGCCGTCCGTCGGCGGATCTCCCTGGAGGCACCTTGCGTTCTCCCGTCATCTCACGTACCCGGCACCGGGCACCGGCGCGGTTCCGCCGCGCGGTCGCGCTGCTCCTCGTCTCCGCCGCCCTCGGCCTCGGCTCGGCGACCGGAGCCGCCGCGGACACCACCCCGCCGCCCGCACTCAACCTCAACTACCCCTCGTGCCCCTCGGTCCTGTCCGCCGGCGAGTCCGACGGCTGCGTCACCGAGCTGCAGCACCAGCTCAACCTGCGCGGTGCGAACCTGACCGTCGACGGCTCCTTCGGCCCGGCCACCACCACCGCGGTGCAGAACTTCCAGACCTCCGCCCGGCTGACCGTAGACGGCCAGGTCGGGCCGGCCACCAAGAGCGCGCTGTATGCGGTCTCGCTGACGCCGGTCGCGCTGACCTCGCTCCGGTGCCCGGTGACCATCCACGCGGGCCAGCAGGACGGCTGCGTGACCGAACTGCAGAACCTGCTCAACGCGCACGGCGCGAACCTGACCGTCGACGGCTCCTTCGGCCCGGCCACCACCACGGCCGTGCAGAACTACCAGGCCTCCGCCGGACTCACCGCCGACGGCTACGCCGGCCCCGCGACCAAGGCCTCGCTGTACAACCTCCCCGCCCCGGTGACCCCGCCCTCCCAGGGCACGGGCCTGTACGCGGCGGCCGTCAGCCTCGCCCAGGACGCCACCCGGCAGTACATCCCCTACGCCTGGGACGGCGGCAAGGACTCGATTCCCGGGCCCACGTACGGCAGCTGCGCCCTCTACCGCGGCGCGATCAACCCGTGCCCGGCCGGCAACACCGTAGGCCTGGACTGCTCGGGATTCACCCGCTGGATCTACTGGCAGGCCGGCGCCGGCGACATCGGCCTGGCGACGGAGAACCAGATCGCCAACCCCCGGTTCCACGCGGTCGACCAGTCCCAGGCCATCCCCGGTGACCTGGTGTTCTTCGGCGCCAACGCGAGCTCCCCGGAGCACGTCGGCATCTACACCGGGAGTGTCAACGGGGTACCGATGATGATCAACGCGCCCTTCACCGGTGCCTACACCCGCTCGGATCCGGTCAGCATGGCGTCCAACCTGATCGGCTACTACCACTACGCGCTCTGACGGTGGGACAGGAGTGGCCAGCGCATAACGGCCCCCACGCCGCCGAGTACCGAAGCAACTTTCTTGCGCTATTCCAACAGTGCGCCTACCTCGTCGCGATGGGGAACGCGCTCTGACCCGAATCCGCGGGTGGTGGCGGAGGCTGTCAGCTGATACGACGACAGGTGCGCTTTCGGTTTGAGATGATCGGGGTTCCTGCACCGTGACCAGCTCAAACGTGAAAGTGCACCTGTCGAGTGAAGACGATATCGCGTCGCCGTGCCGCCTCCCGCATGCCCGGAGGCCGGTGGAGCCGGTTGCGTGCGCGGGTGGGCAAGGCGGACGGGTCGCTGACGGAGAACGACGGCCTGTTGCTGGTGGCCGAGCTGGACCGGGCGCTGGGTGTCACGGCCGCGCTGGACGCGGCGGTCGGTCCGGTCAAGGAGCGTGACCCGGGCCTGTCCGGGGGTGGGTTCGCGCTGGCCATGGCGGCGGTGCAGCTGACCGGTGAGGACCACCTGGTCGGTTGCTCTCCGGCCGACTCGGGGCGGCCTCCGAAGTCGTTTCGGAGCCCGCCCCACGTCTACTGGATCAGCTCATCCTCTCGCTCTGGCCCGCACTACGGGGTGCGTTCGGGCTGTAGGGTCCAGCGGACGTTGTCCTGGAGGTCGGGGCAGTCCCAGATGTCGAGGCGGGTGCCTTGTGCCGCGGCCCAGCCGTGGAGTTCGATGCAGCGGCCGGTGTTGGGGTCGCCGGTGGTGATGGTGGCGTTGTTGACGATGCGGCCGTCCGGGCAGACGGCCGGTCCCGTCGTTGCCGTAGTCACGGGCGCCGGGCGCGGCCCGCGGCCGGGGCGGCCAGCGAGGTTGACGGGTCGGCGTCGCCGCCGATGACCCGCAGGTCGCCGGTCTTGTCGGTGAGGACGATGTCCGGCTTCTGGTCGTTGTTCACGTCGCCGAACACCGGCTGGGTGCCGGGCTTCCAGGGCGCGCGTAGAAGTTGTAGACCGCGGCCTGGCTGTAGTTGCCCGCGACGTCCATCGCCCAGGCGTACAGGGTGTTGGTGCCCCAGTTGCGCGGCGTGTAGGTGTGCGGCTGGCCGGGCTTGATGGTGTCGGAGCGGTTGCAGCCCCAGCCGACGACCGGCGTCGGGTCGGTGGTGACGCGGATGCAGGCGACGCCTGAGGCCCACAGGTTCGGGCCGGGGGCCGGGTCGTCGGCGTTGATGGTGAAGGTCGCCGAGTCGCCGACGTACTTGGCCGGGATCGGTGTGGTCGGAGACATGCCGTTGACTGTCGGCTGCCCCATGAACCGTGGGCGTCTGATTCACCGGTACAGCCGGGAGGCCTTCGGGCCAAAGCAGCCGGTGCCCAGCACGCGACTCTGGTTTACCGCTCCGGGTTCTCCTGGGCCTGAGTCTGCTTCTCGTCGTAACGCCGCCGTGCGGCTGCGACCCGTGGCGAGAACTCGGTGATCGTGGACAGCAGCTCACCGAGCGAGTCGACGACCACCTCGCCCGTCGGGGTGAGGCTGTACTCGACGTGAGACGGAATGGAACGCACCAGCTTCCGATCCACCACCCCGTCACGCTCGAGCGTCTTCAGTGTCTGCGACAGCCTGCGCTCGCTGACTCCACCCACAGTGGTTCGCCCAGGGCCATGGCGGCACCCTGTCCGCTCAAGAGGAGCGGGACGGTGCAGGCCACGATGTGGTGCGGACGGACCCGGCCTCGTGGCAGCGGCGCAGGCCGGTGGGTCGGCCTGCGCCGCGGCGGGTCAGCGGGCTCGTCGGCCGGCGAGGTGGTGCGAACGCGTTAGCCGCGCCAAGGTAGGCCGGGCGGAGCAGCCTGGCTGATCGCCAAGCCGGGCCGAGTGCCGGTCACGCGAGAGCGCGGTCCCAGCTGTTGCGCACGGCGCAGTCGCTCGAGGAGGCCTGCTCCGTCCCCTGACGCTCATGCCGTGCTCCAGTGCTGGTTGGCGGCGGCGGTGCAGTTCCACAGCTCGAGCGGGGTGCCGTTGCCGGTGGCGCCGGCGGTCACGTCCAGGCACAGGCCGGACCGGACGCCGCGGATGGTGCCGTCCGTGGCGAAGGCCCACTGCTGGTTGGCCGAGCCTTGGCAGGGCCAGAGGATGACGGCCGTGCCGGGGGAGGTGCCGCCGCCGCTGGCGTCCAGGCACAGGCCCTCGGTGGTGAGCGCCTGGCCGGAGGTGTAGGTCCAGTTCTGGTTGGCGCCCCCGCCGCAGTCCCAGATGTCGACGCGGGTGCCGGGGCTGGTGCTGCCCCCCGGGTCGTCCAGGCATCGGCTGGAGGCTGCGCTGACCAGGGGCTGGTCGTTCGGCGCGGCCGTGGCGGGCAGGCCGATCGACACCGGGCCGAGCGTGCGCGCGGCGGTGGGGGGCATGCCGGTCACCGCCGCCACCGGCAGGGCGCTGACGGGCGCGGAGGGTCGCTGGACGAGGTAGGAGCGCCCGGCCACGACGGGGATGGAGATCTGCGTGGCGGCGGTGGGAGCGACGACGAGCGTGGTCTCGTCGCGTCCGTCGACGACCTCGACCGGCTGGCCGGGCCAGGGGTTGCGCAGCTTGAGCGTCCCGGTGGAGCCCGCGTTGACGCCGACGGTGGTCACGGTTCCGCCGTGCACCTGGACCGAGACCTTGCTGCCGCCCTGGACGAACACCGTCCCGTCGGCGTCCCAGCCCGCCGGCAGGGCGGGGGCGATGCGGATCAGCCCGTCGTAGTCCTGGACCAGGGCTTCGTCGAGCGCCGCGGCCACGACACCCTGCTGTTCGACGTATGGCTCGTCACCGACGAACGTCGCCAGGCCAGACGGCAGGTGCTGGTACCGCTCGGTCAGGCCGGTGAGGGTGGCGGCGACCTCGCTGCCCAGGCCCAGCCGGGCCGCCTGGATCGGGTCGTCGCTCCAGTCGTTGACCTCCTGGTTGGGCCGGTCGGCGTAGGTGCGCTCGGCGAGGTCGGACAGGCTCCCGGAGTCACCGATGAGCCCGTAGGGCCACACCGGTTCCAGGCCGATGTTCTCGGAGTTCATCTTCGACGCGGACGGGTCGTAGGACGGCGCGATCACGTCGGTGCCGGCGGCGTCGGCGGCGGGGGTCAGCAGCTGGGACTGGGTGGCGGCGTCGGTGCGCGCGAACGGGCGGAGCTCCGGGATCGCGGCGTCGAGCTGGGTGACCAGGTCCGGGTCCCGGCCCAGGAGCCGGGCGGCCTGGACCGTGGCGGGGAAGAGGGCCTGCATGGCCGCGAGGTCGGTCGTGGGGTCGTGGACGTCCCACTGGGTCTCGTGCGCGTTGGACGGATAGGTGTGCAGGTAGCCGTCGGGCCCGGTGGTCGCGTAGGCGAGCAGGAACCGGGAGGCCTGGGCCATCAGCGGGTAGTTGGCGGCGAGGAACGAGGTTTGACGTGTCATCAGATACTGCCGCCACACCCACAGCCCGACCTCGGCACCGGTCGAGATGGTGCGCGCGTTGTAGTACGGCCCGGAGGCGGCGTCGCAGTTGAGGCCGGGGGAGGAGAGCCAGGTTTCGTACTCGTAGCCCTGGCCGTTGAAGCGCATCGTCTCCGGCACGCAGCTGCCCGGGCGCTGTCCCATGTGGGCCTGGGTCCAGGACTGGATGTTCGTCAGGTTGTCGCGGTAGAGGTTGAAGTAGGGGGTGTTGAGATCGAAGGCACCCGCCGACAGGTTCGCCTGGACCTGCATGCGCATGTTCCACTGCCAGTAGGAGCCCGGGTCCCACTTGTGGTCGTCCTGGTAGGGCGAGAACAGGTCGGCGACCCCGGCCTGGGAGCCGGGGTAGGTGTCGCGGCTCTCCGCGGCCGCGTCGTACAGGTCGAGCGTGCGCAGGTTCTCCAGGTAGTCGGCACTCCCGTCCGCGGCGGAGAACCTGACCAGCCCGATCCGCCCCCAGTAGGAGTGCCACCAGGCCAGGTGGGCTGCTTCCAGCGCGGCGGACGCGGCGCTCGCGTCCGTGCCGAGCAGCCGCGTCGCGGTGGCCTGTGCGTCGCCGCCGGTCCAGTGCGGAGCGGCGGCGACGACGCGGAACGAGCCGTCCGGGTGGGGGCTGAAGGAGACCTTGACGGTCTCAGGATCGACGACGGCCGCGCTGACGTTCTGGCCGCCCGCCGTGACGGCGCCGAGGGAGCCGAAGACCGCACCGCTCGCACCGGGCTGGGTGTTGTCGACCCAGGTCTCGGCCAGCGTGCCGAGCGCTCCGGACGCGAGGGCCTGCGGGGAGCGGCCCGACCAGAGTGAGAGCTGCGCGCTCTGCTGGGAGTTCGGGTCGGCGCCGGTGACGTCGACGACGAGTTCGTCCTTGTCGGCCCGCACGGAGGCGGTGGCGGTCATGCCGCCGCCGGACTCGGTGAACGTGCCGTCGTAGAGGTCAAGATGGGCGCTGTAGTCGGTCGCGCCGGTGAGCTTGGCCAGGCCGGGGATGGTCAGCCAGCCCGGCGACTTGCGGTCGGGGTAGGTGTCGGAGCGGTTCAGCTGAGCGGTGAAGCCGCCGGCGGCCCACACGGCGGCGCCGAGGGTGCCGTTGCCCAGCGGCATGAACTGCGACTGCGCGGCGTTGGGACGCCCCAGCACCACGTTGGAACGCCGGACCAGGTTCGGGGTGTCCACGGTGAACTGCCCGTCCTGCCAGGCCGTGGTCGCGGTCGCGGCATGGGCGCGTGGCGGGGCCGGTGGCGCGAGCGACAGCGCGGCGGCCAGCGCGACGGCGGCGGTCAGGCCGAGTGCTCGCGCGCGTCGACGTATTCCAGACGGCACGTGGCTTCTCCGATCTGTTCGGTGTCGTGAACGACGTGCTGGACAGGTGCGGCCGGCGGGCGGGCCGGTGTTGTGCCTCGGTCGTCGCCGTGGGCCGTGGCACGGTCCGGGTCGCGCACCGCGGAGTTGGGTCCGTGCTCGACGTTCCCGAGGTCGGTCCCACCCGGTCGAGGTGCAGCGGGGGCGGGCGGCGACCGGGGGCAGTGTCGGCGCTTGCGGTGGGCAGGTGCCATGGATCGCGCCGGAACTGGCGTGAGGATTCGCGGGGAGGCCGGGCGGGGGAGCGCGCCCGCCCGGCGGGGGCGGGGGCGGACGTGGCTCGCCGCGGGAGTCCGTGCGGGGACTCCCGCGACAGTGGTGCCACGACCGGTATGTTCAGATGGTCAGTCGATCTTCCACTGCTGCAACGGTGTGCTGCCGTCCGGCTGTTGGGTCAGCAGGGCGCCGTCGGCGGTGTCGGCTGTGGTCAGCAGGAGCCCGGTGTGGACGTTGGTGAGGGTGTAGCCGCCGGACGGGAGCCGGTTGACCGTCCAGTGCTGGTTGTCGTTGCCGGTGCAGCTCCACTGGATCACGGCGGTGCCGGGCGTGGTGGAGCCGCCCTGGTCGTCCGCGCACAGCTGGGAGTAGGCGTTGGTGAGGGTGTAGGAGCCGTCGGGCTGCCGGGTGAAGGTCCAGCCCTGGTTCTGGCCGCCGTTGGTGGTCCAGGTGTCGAGCTGGGTGCCGGCGGTGGTCGACCAGTTGGGGTCGTCCAGGGCCTTGCCGGAGACCGACAGGACGTGGGTGCCGTTGAGGCTCGGGGTGCCGGTGGCCGCGGTGAAGGTGAGCGTCTGTGCGGAGACCGGGCGGGTGTCGCCGCCGCTGCTCGTGTTGTTCCAAGTGCGCTGCGGGGAGGTGGTCACGGCCTGGGGGCCGCCGGTGAGGCTGAGCGCCAGGTCGCTGTAGCGGTTGACCAGGCGGTAGCCACCGGTGGGGGTGGACGGGCCGCTGCTCGCCGGGCTCTGCACGATGGTCTGGATGGACCACTGCTGGCCGACCGTGGGACTGGTGCCGTGGCCCTGGAGGGTCGGGGCGGCGCCCCAGGCACGTCCGGCGTCGGTGGTGGAGTCGACGGCGAGCAGCTGGCCGGTGGCGGCGTTGGCGATGGTGTAGAAGCCGTCGCTGGTGGGGGTGAAGGTCCACTGCTGGGCGGCGGCGCCGGCGGTGGCGGAGGTGGTGAGGGTGCCACCGCTCTGGGCCAGGTACCGGCCGTTGCCCGCCGCGAGCTGGTACGGTACGCCGCCACTGACCGGCGCGGTCGGCAGGGCCGCGGCGGAGGTGGGGGCGATCGTGACGTCGGAGTACTCACCGTCCCCAGTGGAGCAGCTGATCCAGCAGTACGAGCGGAAGGTCCGGCCGAGGACGGTGGTGCCGGTCTTGCTGCCGGAGTCCACCAGCCAGCGGTACCAGGAGCTCTGCGGGCCGCCGGCGGTGCCGATGTCGGTCCACTGTTGGGTCGCGAGGTCGTCGGTGACGTAGTAGTGCTGGGGCTGGTTGGAGCCGGCCTCGTTCTCGGGGGTGCCGATGTACTTGCCCAGGTAGGCGTCCCAGGCGATGTTCAGCACGGACAGCTGGGAGGGGGCCGGGATGGTGCCGGCGGCGATCTGGGCGCTGATGCTGCCGGTGTTGTCGGGGGAGTAGCCGTCGCCGGGGGCGAGGTAGCCGGTGCCGACGCCCTGGGCGGGGACGATGTCGCTCTCGGCGCCGCCGATGCCGGGGGTGGACCAGGAGCCGTCCTCCCACTTGGTCCACGAGGAGCGGGCCATCTTCTGGGAGATCGGCGCGCGGGCGACGTGCTCCTCGAAGCCGCCCCAGCCGCCGTTCTCGTCGACGGCGCGGGACATGTAGAAGACGTAGAAGTAGCCGGAGCGGTAGTCGACGAACAGGCGTGGGTCGCCGTCGCCGTAGTAGTAGGTGGAGTTGGGGAACGTGGCGTTGTCGCCGCGCACGGTGCTGTAGGGGGTGGTGATGGCGTGGTCGACGATGGTCCAGGTCTTGCCCTGGTCCTTGGAGACGGTGTAGTCGATGGCGTCGTAGTGCAGGCCGTCGCCGAAGGGCTGCGGGGTGAACTCGTTGTGCACCAGGCCGTACCACCAGCCGGTGTCGGGGTCGACCCAGACCCCGACCAGGTCGCAGTAGTTGCGCTGGGCGTAGCCGGAGCCGGCCGGTGCGTAGGTCGCGCTCAGGCCGGTGGGGCTGTTGTTGCAGCGCCAGGTGGTGTCGGAGTTGCTGTCCTGGGGGTTGGCGGGGTTCACCGCGCTGCTGATCGGTGCGCGGGTGGCGGTGTCGAAGTTCGAGCCGCTGTAGAACTGCCAGCTGCGGCCGTCGGTCGCGCCGTACAGCGAGTGTGCCGACTGGTAGTAGAACCGGCCGTTGCTGTCGGTGTAGCCGGCGGCCGGGGTGTCGTCGGCGTTGCCGAACGGGACGGGCTTGCCCGCCGAGAGGGTGTACGGCGCGGGCGGGGCCGAGGTGCCGCCCCAGACCTCGGTCGACGCGGGGGTGCACGGGGCGAGGCCGACGCGGGCGTTGGCCGTGATCGAGGTGCCCTGCACGGCCAGGCACTTGGCGGACTTGGCGCTGTAGATGGTGCCGTCCGGGAGCCAGCCGAACTTCTGGTTGGGCTGGGAGTTGCAGCCGTAGAGCTGGATCAGGGCGCCGGTGGCGTTGGAGGCGTCGGTGACGTCGAGGCACTTGCCGAACGCGGTGACGCTGCCGTCGGTGTGCCAGGTCCACTGCTGCTCGGTCGAGCCGTTGCAGCCGAGCAGTTGGATGGTGTTGCCGTCGGCGGTGCCGGCGTTCGCGTCGTCCAGGCACTCGCCGCCGATGGTGACCGTGCCGGCGGTGGCGGTGGCGGTGGCGGAGGCGGAGGCGCTTGGCGCGGAGGCGAGGGGGAGGCAGGTTGCCGCTGCCAGGGTCAGGACCGGCACGAGCGAGGCCCGTGACAGCCGGGACGTCGTCCGTCTCATGGGGGAATCCTTCCGGTTGCGCGCTGCCCGCAGGAGGGGGTGGCAGCGCGGCCGATTATTAGTTCCGCCAGAATCCGAACTTATCGGCAGGGATGTCAACCCCCGTGCATGAGAACCGGCTGCATGGTGATCTGATGATGATCAGGGCGGGCCGTCGCCCCGGAGTTGGAGGCGGACGGCCCGCGGCTGGCGGGAGTCAGCGCTGGGCTGGCGTCATGGCGCTGGTCGGGTCCTGGTAGACGGCGTCGAGGGCGAGCAGCGCGCCGCCGCGGGCGGTGCCGGTCAGGCCGGTGGTGGACAGGACGATCTCGCAGCCGCCGGCGTTCGGGGCCATCACGCGCTCGCGGACCTGGGCGGTCACGCTGTCGATCAGGTACTCGCCGAAGAAGGCGAAGTGGCCGCCGAGGACGATGAGCCGCGGGTTGAGGATGTCGGCCAGCAAGGCCAGTCCGGGGGCCAGGTTGTCGGCGATCCGCTGCAGCGCCTCCAGCGTGCGGGCGTCCCCGGCGCTCGCACGGTCGCGCAGCTCGGCGAGGCGCCGTTCCAGGTCCACCATGGGGTCCCAGACCAGGTCGCCGGGGTCGGCGGCGTAGCGCAGCAGGGCGCCGCGGCCGATGGTGGTCTCCCAGCAGCCGCGCCGGCCGCAGGCGCACAGCTGATCGGAGGGCACCAGCTGGAGGTGGCCGACCTCGCCCGCGTAGCCGCCGGCGCCGCGCAGCAGCTGCCCGCCGGCGATGATGCCGACCCCGACGCCGGTCTGGCCGGTGACGTAGACGAGGTCGCGGACGTTGTCGGCGGAGGCGGTCACGTACTCGGCCAGCGCGCCGAGCTTCGCGTCGTTCTCCAGGTGCAGCTCCGGGGCGCCCGGCCCCAGGCGCTCGCGCAGGCCGGCGATGGCCGGCACGTCGCGCCAGCCGATGTTGGACGCGAAGCCGACCGTGCCCGTGTTCATGTCGGTGGCACCGGGCGTGGCCAGGGTGACCCCGGCGACGCGTCCGCCGTCACGGCGCAGTGTCTCGATGCCCCGGGCGACCAGCTGCGCGGTGGTGTCCAGGGTGGCGTCGGGCCCGGCGGCCCGCACGTCGAAGGGGATCCGCTGCTCGGCGGTGATCTGGCCCTTGAGGTTGAGGGCGAGCAGGCTGACGTAGTCCACGTTGATCTCGGCGCCGATGCCGTGGACGCCGCTGCCGTCGATCTCCACGGCCTGTCCGGGGCGGCCGACCGTGCCGCGGTCGCGCTCGGCCTGGCCCTCGCGGATCAGACCGCCCTCCAGCAGTTCCGCGGTCAGGTTGGAGACCGTGGCCTTGGGCAGGCCGGTGTCGTCGGAGATGCGCGCGCGCGAGCGGGGGCCCTCGTCGCGCAGCAGTCGCAGCACCATGCCGAGGTTGGCCCGGCGGGACGAGGAGCGGTCCCGGGCGACGGCGGGTCCCGCCATGGCCAGACTTCGCACGCCCGACCCCTGAAGCGCTGCCTTCACCAACCACTCCTCTCGCGCGTTCACCCCCGAGACCGCCGGGCGGGGCTTGGTGGCCTGTGCTCACGGCCGTCGACGGTCTCCTGTCGCTGCTCTTGACTTTAACAGGTTTGGTTCAAACAATAACCGAACGAATTGTGATTTCGGCTCTCCATCCGGGCACGAGGAGATACACGTGAAGGCAAGACCTGTTTCGATGGCCGCCGCGCTCACGGTCGTGATGGCGGCGGCCCTCGTCGCCGGCTGTTCGTCCAGCGGCAACAGCGGCTCGGGCTCCGCGTCGGGCCCGGTCAAGCTCGACTTCTGGGGCTGGGCCCCGGGCTACGACCAGTCCGTCGCCCTGTTCAACAAGACCCACCCGGACATCCAGGTCACCATCGACAAGACCGCCTCCGGTGGCAAGGGCGGTTACACCAAGATGCTCACCGCCGCCAAGGCCGGCAACGCCCCGTGCCTGGCCCAGGTCGGCTACGAGACGCTGCCCAGCTTCGCCGCCGCCGGCGCGCTGGACGACATCACGAAGTACGCGGACGACGCCAAGTCCCAGTTCGCCGGCTGGACCTGGAACCAGGTCACCGTCGAGGCCCGCACCTACGGCATCCCGGTCGACACCGCGCCGATGGCGCTGATGTACCGCAAGGACCTGTTCGCCAAGTACGGCATCACCACCCCGCCGGCCACCTGGGAAGAGTACGCCGCCGACGCCGCCAAGGTGCATGCCGCCGACCCGTCCGTCTATCTCGGCGACTTCGGCAACGACGCCTACAACTACGCCGGGCTGGCCTGGCAGGCCGGCGCGGGCTGGTTCGGCACCGGAGGCGACCAGTGGCAGGTGTCCCTGAACAACGCCGCCAATCAGAAGGTCGCCTCCTACTGGCAGGACCTGCTGGACAAGAAGCTGCTGAAGACCGATCCCAGCTACGACCCCTCGCTCTACAACGACATGACGGGCGGCAAGATCCTCTCCGACGTCAACGCGGTCTGGGACGCCCCGATCATCGCCAGCAGCGTCAAGGGCGGCGCCGGGCAGTGGGCGGTTGCCCCGATGCCGGTGTGGGACGCCGCCAACCCCGCGTACGGCAACGACGGCGGCTCGGCCACCGTGGTCCTCAAGGGCTGCGCCCACGCCAAGGAGGCCACCGAATTCGCCACCTGGATGAGCACCGACGCCGACAGCGTCAGCAACCTGATCAAGGTCACCGGCATCTACCCCGCCGCCACCTCGGGCCTGGCCAACCCCGCGCTCTCCGCGCCGGACCCGTTCTACGGCGGCCAGACCATCTACGACGTCTTCAAGGCCGAGACCGCCCACATCGCCACCACCTGGCAGTGGGGCCCCACCATGACGCAGACCGCCACCGACCTCGGCGACGGCCTCGGCAAGGCCGGCACCGGCAGCACCACCCTGCCCACCATGCTCACCGACGTGCAGGGCAAGACGGTGGCCGGCATGAAGCAGCAGGGCCTGACCGTCGCCGGCTGAAGCCCCGTCGACCGGTTCCGCACCACCCCCAACCGTGTGGGACCACCCACTGACCGGCCCTGCTCCGTCTGACCCCGATCGGGGTGGGGCCGCCCACCGGCCGGCCCCACACCGCCCGCTGCTCAGCGGCAAGGGACCGGTCGGGCGGGGGCGCCCCGGCCCGATCAAGGAGAGGCAACACCCATGACCACCGCCCTCGCCGGGCGGACAGCACGGCAGGCCCCGGCCGGCCGGCCGGCTCGGCCCACCCGGCGCGCACGCCGCCAGGCCCGGACCGTCGCGCTGTTCCTGGCTCCGTTCCTACTGCTGTTCACGGCCCTGTACCTGGCGCCGATCGGCTACACCGTCTACCAGAGCCTGTACCGGATGCACCGCTCCGGCCTCGGCCTGTCCGCGCCCACCCAGACCTTCTCCGGCCTCGCCAACTACGCCACCGCGCTGGGCGATCCGGACTTCCGTGGCTCACTGCTGCGGGTGCTGCTGATCGGTGCGGTCCAGGTGCCGCTGATGCTGCTGCTCGCCCTGGTGCTCGCACTGCTGCTGGACGCGAGGTCGACCATGTTCAAGCGCTTCTTCCGGCTGGCCTTCTTCCTGCCCTACGCCCTGCCCGGCGTGGTGGGCGCCATCATGTGGTCCTACCTGGTCGCCCCGGGCCTCAGCCCGATCACCGCCGCCGCCCACCACCTGGGCCTGCACCTGAACCTGACCTCCGACAGCATGCTCGGTCCCACCATCGGCAACATGCTGACCTGGGGCTGGACCGGCTACAACATGCTGATCATCTACTCCGCGCTGCAGGCCATCCCCGCCGAGCTCAGCGAGGCGGCCACCATGGACGGCTGCTCGGCCGTCGCCATCGCCTGGCGGATCAAGGTGCCCATGGTGCGTCCGGCCCTGGTGCTCACCACCGTGTTCTCCATCATCGGCACCGCCCAGCTCTACAACGAGCCGGCCATCCTGCACAACGTGGCACCCAACCTGTCCAGCACCTACACCCCCGTCTACGCCGCCTACGACGCCGTGAACGCGAACAACTTCAACGCCGCCGCCACCGAGTCGGTGATCCTCGCGCTGCTGGCCTTCGTGCTCTCCTTCGGCTTCCTCAAGCTCGTCCAGCGCCGCGGAGGTGCCCTGTGAGCACCAACACCCCCGTGCGGTCCGCCGCACCCGCCACCCGGTCCGCCGCGTCCGGCGCCCCGCGCGCGAAGCGGCAGCCGGCCTCGCGCTGGCTGGTGCTCGGCGTGCTGTCGCTCGCCTCGGTCTACTTCCTGGCGCCGGTGTGGTGGCTGCTGGTCTCCTCCACCAAGACCAGCGGCGACCTGTTCAGCGGAAACGGCTTCTGGTTCGGCCACTTCGCGCTCTTCGCCAACCTGCGCGAGGTGTTCACCCACCAGGGCGGCATCTACTGGCAGTGGCTGGCCAACAGCGCGCTCTACGCCGTCGGCGGCGCCGGCGTCAGCACCCTGATCTCCGCCATGGCGGGCTACGCACTGGCCAAGTACGCCTACCGCGGAAGGGAGTTCACCTTCAACACGGTGCTCGCGGCGGTGCTCGTCCCGCAGCCGCTGCTGGCCGTGCCGCTCTACCTGCTCTTCTCCCAGCTGCACCTGGTCAACACCTACTGGGCGGTGCTGCTGCCCAGCATGGTCAGCCCGTTCGGCGTCTACCTGGCCCGCATCTACGCAGCCTCCTCCGTCCCCGACGAGATCATCGAGGCCGGCCGCATCGACGGCGCCGGCGAGCTGCGCATCTTCATGACGATCGCGTTGCGGGTGATGACCCCGGCGCTGGTGACCATCTTCCTGTTCCAGTTCGTGTCGATCTGGACCAACTACCTGCTGCCCGTGCTGATGCTCGCCACCGACAAGCTGCAGCCGGTCACCGTCGGAGTGGTCGGCTGGCAGGCCCAGCGCGCCATCGGCCCGACGGCCGTCCCGTTCAACATCGTGATCACCGCCGCCATGGTCTCCGCCATCCCGCTGGTCGTCCTGTTCCTGTCCCTGCAACGCTTCTGGCGCTCCGGCCTGACCGCCGGCAGCGTCAAATGAGGAGGCCCGGCGTGCCCGCCAGGTACCACCTGCGGTTCCAGCTCCACCCCACCCCGGACGCCGCCGAACGCGCCGCCGAACTCGCCTCGTTCTGCCGGGAGGCGGGCGTCGACGAGGTCGTCCTGCTGCTGGGGGCCGAGGAGTGGTACGCCGGCCACCCCGGTGGCGAGGCCGAGGACCGCCTGTACGACACCGCGGCGACGGCCGCCAAGGTGCTGCGGGAAGCAGGACTCGACGTCAGCCTCAACCCGTGGGTCACCGCCGGGCACGCCGACCGGGGCCGGGGCGACCGGCTCGGCTTCGCTCCGATGGTCGGCCCGGACGGGACGGTTGCCGCCAGCCAGGCGTCCTTCGCCTGCCCGCGCTGGCGGTCCTGGCTCACCGCCCACTACGCCCGCTACGCCGGCCTGGGCTTGCGGGTGCTGTGGCTGGAGGACGACTTCCGCTACCACAACCACGCGCCACTGGCCTGGGGCGGCGGCTTCGAACCCCTGATGCTGGACCGGCTCGCCCGGCTGGTCGGCCGGCAGGTCACCCGTGCGGAGGCGGTGGCCGCCGTGACCGCCCCTGGCCCCCCGCACCCGTGGCGCGAGCAGCTGCAACAGGTCTGGCGGACCGCGCAGTTGGAGGTGGCAGCCGAGGTGGCGGCGGCGGTCGCGAAGGCATCCGGCGGGCGCTCGCAGCTCGGCCTGATGAGTTCCGAGCCCGGCGTGCACTCGGCCGAGGGCCGCGACTGGCCGGCCCTGTTCGACGCGCTCGCCATCGAGCGGCAGGTCTCCCACCGCCCGCACTTCACCCGCTACGGCGATGCGCCCGGGCGCGAACTCAGCTTCTCCATCTGGATGCTGGAGTACCAGCGGGCGCTGCGACCACGGCACGTGCGCAGCGAGCCGGAGATCGAGAACTGGCCGCACACCGCCTGGTCCAAGTCCGACACCCAGACCTGGTCAGAACTGGTCACCGCCCAACTCTTGGGCTCGGACGCCATGTTCCTCAACGTCCACCCGATGCAGTCCGGCCGCGCCCAGCGCTTCCCACGGGTGGCCGAACTGTTGCGCCGCTCCCGCCCTGCGCTCGACTGGCTCGCCGAACGCACCCCGCGCGAACTGCGCACCCACGGCGTCGGCCTGCCCGTGCGCCAGGACGCCGCCGCCCACGTGCGCACCACCCGCGGCGGCGACCTCGGCGAACTGGCCGTCGACCCCGGCCCCGCCGCGGACTTCCTGCTGCGCTACGGCGTCCCGGTCACCGCCGAGGACGCTCCCGTGCGGGTGCTGTTCGGGCAGCTCGCCTGGGCCTTCGACGACGACGAGATCCTCCGGATGCTCGCCGGCGGCTTGCTGCTCGACGGCACCGCCGCCCGCGTGCTCGCCGAGCGCGGGTTCGGCGACCTGCTCGGCGTCACCGTCGTCGAGCTCGCCGGTCGCGAGGAGCCGTCCGCAGCCGGGCCGTACGCGCTGGAACGCGTGCTGCGGGTGTTCGACGCGGTCGGCAGTTATCAGGAAGGCTTCCCGAGCATTGACGACCGGGGTGCAGCCTTCCCGCGTGCCAGTGATCAGGGGCCCTTCCTGAGCGTTAACGTCCAGCCCGCGCTGGCCCGGCTCCAGCCGGCCGCCGGCGCCGAGGTCTGGACCGAGATCCTCACACCGGAGCAGCAGGTCTGGGGCGCCGGCCGCTGCGTGTTCACCAACGCGCTCGGCGGCCGGGTGGGCGTGCTGGCCGCCACCGCCGTCGAACTGCTGCCGTTCGACGACGACGGTCAGCGCCTGCTGCACGCGATGGTCCGCTACCTGGAAGGCGACACGTCGACCCTGCCGCTGGTCACCGGTGGCCCGCACCTGATCCCGCAGCTGACCCGCACCGAGGACGGCTGGCGGCTCGCCGTCGCGAACGGCAGCGCCGACCCGGCGCGCCCGCGGGTGCACGTGCCCGGTGGAACGGCCGGTGCCGAGGCCACCCTGCTCGCCCCGCTCGCCGAGCCCGCCACCGCCCGCACCACTGCCGACGGCGCGACGCTGGCACTCGACCAGGACCTGCCGCACCGCGGCTGGCTGATCGTCGACCGGCAGTGAGAGCGGGCGGCCGCCAGAGATTTGGCCCATGGTTCGGAGAGGTGGTGGCCGAGGTAGAAGTCCCGTTCGAGAGCGGCGTCCCGGCCTGCGGAGAACACCCGGATGTCCCCGCTGCGCCGGTATTCCTCGCAGTTGACGTCGATCAGGAGTTCATAGCTCAGGTGGGGATCCAGGGCGGGGAACCCGGCGCACTGGGCGGATATCAGCTCGGCCAGGGCCCGGGGTGCGGCCTGCGGCCCTGCGGGCGCGTAGCCGCTGAGCAGGAAGAGCAGATCGAGCTGGAGGAGACGCGCGGTCCGCTCGTCGTCCTCGGAGAGGCACTGCGGAGTGAGTCTCCGGAGCATCTGCTCGTGGGTGTGAGCGAATTGATGATACGTCAGACGTTCTGCCGAGAGGTCGCCGAGGGCGGCGGGAAGGCTGTGCAGGACGTAGTCGCGCAGCGGTGAGCCCGAGCGACCGGGGGGCGGGAGAGGTGTGCTGCCGGGGGTGTGCGACACCCTCGACGAGCTGGTTGCTGTTCACGTCTGCTCCTTGCCGACCGCCTCGACGGGCCGTGACGGCACTGGGGGTTGGTGCTGCTCGGAGGCCCGGCTGCCGGCCGGGGCCCGTTCCGGCGGCGCCGAGGCCGCGCGGGCTCCGGTGGCTCACTGCCCCGCTGGGAAGTCGGCGACGGCGCTCGCCCCGGCCCACTGCCGCGTCTCCTCCGAGCGCGCCTCACCGGCGGCCAGGGCCGCGGTCACTGCCTGGGCGCCGAGCAGCAGCCGGCGCGGCGGGGCGGCGTGGCCGACGACGTCGATGATCACCTGGGCGGCGCGGGCCGGGTCGCCGGGCTGCGTGCCGTTGTTCTCCCGCCGGTACCGGTTCATGGCGCCGACGGTCTCCTCGTAGTCGGGCCCCACCGGGTGCAGCTCCATGGACGAGCCCTGCCAGTCCGTCCGGAAGGCGCCGGGCTCGACGATGACCACCTTCACCCCGAACGGGGCGACCTCGCTGGCCAGGACTTCGGAGAAGCCCTCGACGGCGAATTTCGCGCTTTGGTAGGCACCCATGCCCGGGGTGCCGCCGACCCGGCCGCCCAGGGACGAGAACTGCACGAACACTCCCGACCGCTGCTCGCGCAGCACCGGCAGCGCGGCCCGGGTGACGTTGACGACCCCGAAGAAGTTCGCCTCGAACTGCTCGCGGAAGTCCTTGTCCGCCATCTCCTCGATCGGGCCGCTGTTGGCGTATCCGGCGTTGTTCACCACCACGTCCAGCCGCCCGAACGCCGTGACCGCACTGTCCACCGCGGCACGGGCCGCAGCCGCGTCGGTCACATCCAAGGCCGTGGTGCGAACCCGCGCCCCGTAGCGGGAGACCAGGTCCGCCAGCTGCTCCGGCCGCCGAGCCGTCGCCAGGACCTGCTCTCCGCTCTCCAGGACCGCTTCGGTCAGGCGTCGACCGAAGCCCCGGGACGCGCCGGTGATCAACCACGTGCGAGTCATGTCAAGCCCCTTGTGTTCTGTCGTGAGATCCATTGGTCATCACTGTCACGTGCGGTGCATCCGTCGCACATCAGTCATATGACGCTGAGTCCGCGACAACGGCCAGGCCGAGGGATGGGTCAGCGCCGCCCTGGCGAGGTCGTGGCCGACCACCACCCAGCCCGGCAGGCCGGGTTGGAACTCGGCCGGGTGGATCGGGCCGAGCTTCCGCAGCCGGGCGTACCGGGCGGGGGCAGCCGCCTTGAACGCGGCGTCGATGACCACCTTGGCCGGTCTGTCGGAGGGTTGAGCGTGCGGGTCCATGGGGCGACTCCTCGTCGAGGTGAGACGGTGCTGGTACCAGCCGCTCAGGCGTCGACCCCGGCCCGGCTGCTCCGTTTCCCGGTGGCCGTGTGCCGGCTGTGGCTCCCCTCCCCTCCTTCGCCTGTCGGTGGATTCCCGGATCAGTCATCTAATGGTCGGAGCCAGCGGGGACGCGGTGGGCACGGTGTCGAAAGGAGATGAGAACCGCATGGCGAAGGGGGCGGCAGCTGGTGCCGCCGGCCGCTGGGGAGGGTCCCAGGCGGTTTCGTCCCCGCGGGGTGGCGGTCAGGTGCGAGCCGGCCGGCGGGGGTCTGGTGGGCCAACCGCCGTGCCCCCTCGGGTCGCTGGACCCGAGGGGGCGGTGAAGTGGCTTCGAGGGAGGTTCAGTTGTAGTAGTTGTAGATGTAGTAGATGACGTTGTCGCGGAAGTAGTGGCCCTGGACGTCGTAGAATCTGCCGCCTCGGATGGTCAGGTCGACACCGTTGGGCCCGGAGCTGACGCGCGGGGCCGACGGACTGGCGACGTTGTTGCCGCGGGGCACACCCTGTGGGGCCGTCGCCTCGGCGGCGTACGTCAGGCTCTCGGAGGTCAGGATCTGGCCGGTGCCGGCGTCGCGCCAGGCCTCGACCATCAGACCGTCATGGCCGTTGTAGGCGATCGACGGGGCGGCGTTGGTGTTGGTGTTCCGCATCTGCTGCCAGTTGTGGTCCCACTGCCAGTTGCGGAGGTTCAGGCCCTGGCGGTAGATGCGGTTGTCGGTGCCGCGGTGGAGGACGGTCAGGCGGCCGTCGGGCGAGGTCGAGGCACCGGCTGCGGACTCCGTGCGGGCGCCGCCCGGCATTTCGGACCAGGAGCTGAAGTTCCGGTTGACGTCCATGAAGCCGTGGTAGATGCGCTCGTTGGCGCCGACGACGATGAAGTGCAGGTGGTCCGGGGAGGCCGCGACGGCCGGGCCCAGGGTCGGGCGGACGGCCGAACCGGAGCCGCCGATGTTCTGCGTGCGGTACTGGATGGGCGAGTTCCAGTACCAGCGCCGGTGGTTGGGTTCGTTGGGGTTGGCGAGGCTCTGGCCCCACACGTCGCCGTTCTGCCCGGTGTGCCAGATCCAGAGCTGGCCGTTGAACGACGTGATCGTGGGCGCGGCGTACGTGACGCCGCCGATGTGGTTGAACGGGCCGCCGTCGACGTTGAACCAGAGCGCGTTGTCCTGGCCGCGGATGACCTCGATGTGGCTTCCCAGGTAGTACGCCATCGCCGGGGAATCCGGGGTGCTGGCGTTGTGGTCCGCCTCCTGCCAGGGCGTGGTCGCGCCGGCCGGGGCGGTGGTCGCGAAGACGGCGGCCAGCGCGGTGAGGAGGACGGCCACCATGGTGGCGAGCCTGGAGGACCTGCGGCGGTGCAGTGGGGTGTGGGGTGGTGCGGTCATGTCTGTTGCCCTTCTCGTCCGTGAGCCCGAGTACGTGGGTGGCTCCGTAGCGATGACGTGGTGTGGCTCGGATCCGACGACGCACCCGCTCGGGGCGTGGGCCCCGGCGGGTGCGGAGCCGCTCGATGGAGAGGTTGTCAGCGGAGCCGGCCGCGGCGCATCAGTCATCTGACTTTCAGCTCGCTCTCCGGCGCATGCGTGTGCTTCGCCCCCACACGCTGGAAGTCGACCGACCCTACTTTCCGGTGCGTCGAGCAGGGCACCGGGTCCAGGTCGTGGCGACCGTGTGCACCGCCGACTCCTCCCGTCAGTTCCGGCTCGGTGGCGACGGCGGCCTGGACCCGGCCGCCGCGCCCGTGGGTCGGGTGACTGCTCTCCGCGCCACTCTCACCCGCCCGGATCCCGGCCCAGACGAAAAGGAGGTGCCGTCAAATGACTGATGTCGAACGGTGGTGCGGAACCAATGATGGAGAACGCACGCCCGCCCCGAAGGGACACTCCATGTCTGGACCTCCCGTCATCAGCAGCCCGCTGTCCGACAGCGCCCGAGCAGTCGCCGGCAGTGCCCTCCAGGCGACCCTGGTCGACCTCCTCGATCTCGCCCTGGTGGCCGAGCAGGCGCACTGGAACCTGTACGGTCCGCGTTTCCGCTCCCTGCACGTGCAACTCGACGAAGTGGCCACCACGGCCCGGAACTTCTCGGACACCGTCGCCGAACGCGCCGCCGCGCTGGGTGTCGCTCCGGACGGGCGGGCCGCGACCATCGCCGCCACCAGCGCCCTTCCCTCCATCCCGCAGGGATGGCTGGAGGACAGGGTCGTGGTGAACGCCCTGGTGGAGACGTTCGCCACCGTCATCCGCCGACTGCGCGAGCGCATCGGCGCGACCGGCGAGGCGGACGCCGTCACCGAGGACCTGCTGATCGGGCTGATCGCCGAGTTGGAGAAGCAGAGCTGGATGTTCCAGGCGGAGAACCGGGCCTGACTCCTCCAGCAGCACCCTCCAGCAACACCATCACGTACACGGAAAGGTGGTTCACATGTTCACACCCAAGGCCATGCTCCGCGGCTCGGCCGCCACGGCGACGGTCGTCGCGGTCGTGATGGGCCTCGGTGCCGGATCGGCACACGCCGCCGGCTGGCCTCCGTTGCAGCCGGGCGCCCACCTCTACTCGGGCACCGGCGGGAGCGGCGCGGTGACCGCGGTCGACCTCGACGACTTCGGCACGTGCCACACGCTGTCGGCGCCCGCCCGATCGGTCCAGGTCGCCTCCGGCTCCGCGTCCGTGGTGCTGTACTCCGGCGCGGGCTGCACCGGCGCCAACCCGTGGGCCACCGGTTCGCTGGCCCAGTCCGACCTGCCGTGGCCGGTGCTGAGCTACCGCGTGGTCCCGGCCTGACGTCACCCGGACCAGGGCAGTACGGCCTTCGGTGACTTCCCCACACGGAGGTCTCGAAGCCCCTGTCATGAGGGGTGCCGGGTAGGCGGGTGATGCCCCGGGGCGGCGCGAGCAGGCCGCCGTCCGCTGCCGGCCCCGAGACGTACACCGGGCTCGTCCGTCACCCGGCACTCCCTTGCCCGCTGTCCGGCACGGACCGCAGTGAGCCGACCGCCTGGTGTTCGGCGGACGGCCGGACGGTCACCCAACGCGTCAACGCGGGCCGAGTCTCCCGCCGTTTCGCTCCGGTTGCCCCTGGCGCGCACCCGGATGCCCCGCGCCGTCAGCGGTGTCCACCTGCCAGGACGGCTGACCGGCGAGCCGTGCCGTCAGTGCCTCCGGCGCGACGGCGGGCGGAACACCTCACATCCCGTATTCGACACAAGGAGTCCTCGATGGCAGCGCACGACAACATGAACCGGCCCACCAGCGGTCGACGCCGTTTCCTCGGTCTCGCGGCGGCCGGTGTCGTCGCCGGGCAGGTCGGCCTGTCCGCGCCGGCACAGGCGGCCACCGGCCGAGGGACGGCATCGGCAGACGCCGGGACGGCGCCGGGCGGGGCGCCGGGGTCGGGAGCGGGGATCCGCCCGTTCCGTATCAAGGTGGCGCAGCGAGACCTCGACGACCTGCGACGGCGCATCCGGGCGACCCGGTGGCCCGACCGGGAGACGGTCGACGATCGCAGCCAGGGCGCGCAGTTGGCGAAGGTGCGGCCGCTGATGGAGTACTGGGGCACCGGGTACGACTGGCGCAAGCTGGAGCGGCGCCTCAACGACCTGCCGCAGTACATCACGGAGATCGACGGACTGGACATCCAGTTCGCCCACATCCGCTCCCCGCACGCCGGAGCCATGCCGATGCTGATGACCCACGGCTGGCCCGGGTCGATCGTCGAACTGCTGAAGGTCATCGACCCGTTGACCAACCCCACCGCGCACGGCGGCCGCGCCGGGGACGCCTTCCACCTGGTGCTGCCGACCCTGCCCGGCTACGGCTTCTCGGGCAGCCCGACCAGGCCCGGGTGGAACTTCGCCCGCATCGCGCCCGCCTTCCACGAGCTGATGACGCGCCTCGGGTACCCGGAGTACGTCTCGCAGGGCGGCGACCACGGCGCGATCCTCTCCGAGGTGCTCGCCGTCCAGCAGCCGAAGGGGCTGCTCGGCATCCACGTCAACATGCCGGGGACCGTCCCGGACGACGTCCTGCGCCGTGTGCGCAACTTCGATCCGGCCCCGGCGAACCTGTCGGCCGAGGAGAAGCGGGCGTACGACCGGCTGCTGCACTTCTACCGCGACGGCTTCGGCTACGCGGCGATGATGAACCAGACCCCGCAGACGATCGCCTATTCCCTCACCGACTCCCCGGTCGGCATGGCGTCCTACTACTACGACAAGTTCGCGGAGTGGACGGACTCCGGTGGCGAGCCGGAGAAGGTCCTCACGTACGACGAGATGCTCGACGCGATCTCGATGTACTGGCTGACCCGCACCGGCGCGTCGTCGTCCCGACTGTACTGGGAGGGCGCCAGGGCCGGCGGCGGACCGTTCAACGCGGTGTCCATTCCGAAGACGCCGGTCGCGGTGACGGTCTTCCCCGCCGAGATCTACCCCGCGCCGCGCAGCTGGGGCGAACGGACCTTCGGCAACATCATCCACTGGAACGAGGTCGACCGGGGCGGCCACTTCGCCGCCTGGGAGCAGCCGCAGCTGCTGGCCGAAGAACTCCGCACCGCCTTCCGGTCGCTGAGGTAGCACGGACCTCCCGCAACCCTCCGGGACCCCGGACGCGGACCACCCGTGCCACCGGCCCGGGGACGGCCGGGGGTGACCGGATCCGTGCGGCTCAGCCGGCCCCGCTCTTCGTAGGATGGGTGTAGCTCCTCCGGGAGGAACTCGTCCCGGAGGAGCCATGCCGCAGCGCGCGAAACACCAGCTGCTCGGGCGCGCCCGGGAGGTGGAGGTGCTGGACCGTCTGCTGCGCGAGGTGGGCGACGGGCGCAGCCGGGTGCTGGTGCTGCGGGGTGAGGCCGGCGTCGGCAAGTCGGCGCTGCTCGACCATCTGGCCGGGCAGGCGGGGCAGTGGCAGGTCGTGCGCGCGGCCGGCGTCGAGGCCGAGGCCGAGTTCGCGTACTCGGCTCTGCAACGGCTGTGCGCCCCGCTGTTGTCGCACCTCGACCGGCTGCCGGAGGTGCAGCAGGACGCGCTGCGGGTCGCGTTCGGCCTGAGCGCGGGGAACCCTCCCGAGATGCTGTTGGTCGGGATGGCGGTCCTCGGCCTGTTCGCCGAGGCGGCGGCCCGGTCTCCGCTGGTGTGCCTGGTCGACGACGCGCAGTGGCTGGACCTGATGTCCCAGCGGATCCTGGCGTTCGTCGGGCGTCGGCTGGACGCGGAATCGGTGGCGTTGGTGTTCGCCGAGCGAATCACCGACGGGAAGAAGGAAGAGGACTTTTCCGGTCTGCCGGACCTTCCTCTGGGCGGGCTGGCCGACGCGGACGCCCGGGCGCTGCTCGACAGGGTGCTGACGGCGCCGGTGGACGCCCGGGTGCGGGACCGGATCGTCGCCGAGACCGGCGGGAATCCGCTCGCCCTGCTGGAGTTGCCCCGAGGCCTGTCACCAGCGGAGTTGGCGTTCGGCTTCGGCGGGCCCGGCGCCGGCCCGCTGGCGACCCGGCTCGAGGACGGCTTCCGTCGGCGCGTCGACGCGCTGCCGGCCGACACCCGCGCCCTGCTGCTGGTCGCGGCGGTCGAACCGGTCGGCGACGGGCCGCTGTTGTGGCGTGCTCTGCGCCTGCTGGGCATCGGCCCGGAGGCAGCGGCGGCGGCCGAGGCCGCGGACCTGATCACGCTGGGAGCCCCGGTGCGGTTCCGGCACCCGCTGGTGCGCTCCGCCGTCTGGCGGGGCGCGGATGCCGCAGTGCTGCGTGCGGCGCACCGAGCCCTGGCCGAGGCCACCGACGCCGAGCGCGACCCCGACCGGCGGGCCTGGCACCGGGCCCACGCCGCGGTCGGGCCGGACGAGCAGGTCGCCGCCGCACTGGAGGGCTCCGCCGACCGGGCCCTGGCGCGCGGTGGTCGGGCGGCCGCCGCCTCCTTCCTGGAACGGGCCGCCGCGCTCACCCCCGACCCGAAGGATCGGGCGCGGCGCGCACTGGCGGCCGCAGCGGCCAACGTCGCAGCGGGCTTGCCGACCCGGGTGCCCGACCTGCTCGCCGCCGCGGAGCTGGGGCCGCTGGACCGGTTGCAGCAGGCCCATGCCGGCCGGCTGCGGGCCAAGGCGTCGTCCATGACCGACTCGGGGAAGGGCGCGGTGCAGCCGCTGCTCGACGCGGCGCGCCAGTTCAGGGACCTCGACCCGGCCGTCGCGCGGGAGACCTGCCTCGCGGCGTTCGACGCGGCCATCTGGGCCTGGCCGCACGACGAAGGCGGACTACGGCGAGCGGCCGAGGTCGCCCGTGGCCTGATACCCGGCGACGAGCCGGCCGGAGTCTTCCTCCGTGCCCGGGTCGCAGGGACCGTGGACGGGCAGGTCGCCGCCTTCCCGCTACTGGCGCGGGCGCTGCGCTCCTTCGCCGACGAGGAGGAGCCGTCCGTCCTGTGGGCGGCCGCGAACGCCGCCGCGGAGCTGGGCGATCTCCAGGCCTGGCTGGACGTCACCGATCGGGCGGTCCGCTTCGCCCGGACGACGGGCACGCCGTCGGTCCTCTCGACGGCGTTGCCCTACCGGGCGGCCGCGCTGGGCCATGCGGGGCGTCTCTCCGAAGCCGAGGACCTGTTGGCCGAGGCCGCAGCCATGGAGAAGGCCACCGGCGTGGTGACGCGCACGGCCACGGCGGCCATGATCGCCGCGTACCGGGGACGGGAGCGACCGGCCCTGGAACTGCTGGAGGCGATGGAACGGGACGGCGAGCAGCGTGGCCTGGGCCGGCTCACCCGCATGGCCGCGTGCGAGCGGGCCGTACTCCACAACGGCCTGGGCAACTATCCGCTCGCCATGGAAGCGGCGCTGCGCGGCAGCGTGCACAAGGACCTCGTGGTGCACTTCTGGACGTGCAGCGAGCTGGTCGAGGCCGCGACCAGGGCCGGCGAGCCGGACGTGGCGGCCGGGGCGCGCGAGCGGCTCGCCGACTGGAGCCGGGCAGGCACCCCCTGGGCCCTGGGAGCGCATGCGGTCGCCGACGCCCTGACCGGGGCACCGGAGAAGGCCGAGGACCGTTACCGCGAGGCCGTCGACCACTTCGGCCGCGGCGGGCTCGGCGTGTTCGAGACCCGGGCCCGGCTGCTGTACGGGGAATGGCTGCGCCGCCGGAACCGGCGCGCGCAGGCCCGTACCGAGCTGCGGGCGGCGTACGAGGCGGCCGCGCGCATGGGCATGGAGGCGTTCGCCGAGCGGGCCCGGCGTGAGCTGCTCGCCACCGGTGAGACGGTTCGCAAGCGGACCGTCGGCGCGCCGGTCCTGACCCCGCAGGAGGCGCAGATCGCCCGCCTCGCGGCCGCAGGGCACCCGAACGCGGAGATCGGCGCACACCTGTTCCTCAGCCCTCGTACGGTCGAGTGGCACCTGCGCAAGGTCTTCGCCAAGCTGGGGATCTCCTCCCGTCGAGAGATCGACGGCGCCTTGTCGGAGCGGTGATCGCTGTGCGGTGGCGGCTACGGAAGCACGGCGCAACTCCCGCCGTGAGCTGATGCCGAGTTTGGTGAACACCTTGCGCAGGTGCCACTCGACCGTACGGGCACTGAGGAAGAGCTCGGCTCCGATCTCCGCGTTCGAACGGCCGTCCCGTGCGCGCCTGGCGATCCGGCTCTCCTGCACCGTCAGCCCGACCGTTCGTTGCGTGGCAGGTGGCGACACCGAGACCCCGCACTCGGCGAGTTCACGGCGGGTGCGTCCGGCGAAGGCTTCGGCGCCGATCCCCGTGAACAGCTCGTGCGCGGCGCTTACGCGCCGTGCTCCAGGACGACGGTCGGCTTCGGGGCCCGGTCGGTGGCCGAGTCCTGGGTCGCGGCGTTCGCGGTGCCGACGACGGCGAACGCGCCGACGACGGCGGCGGCGCCGGCGATGAAGCGGCGCAGGCGGCCGTTCCGGATGCTGAACAGTGCCCCGGCGTCGCGGATCCGGCAAGGACCCAAGGGACGCGGAAGGTCGATGGCTTCTACCGGCTGTTCCTGGCCCCGGGCGTCGACCACTGCGGCCTGGACGGCGGCAAGGTCGACGACCTGGCGGCGCTGACCGCCTGGGTCGAGCAGGGCAAGGCGCCGGCGGTGCTGCACGCCCCCTGACCACCGCCACCGGCGCGACCGTCGCCCGCGACCTGTGCCGCTACCCGATGGTCTCCCGCTACACCGGCCACGGAGACCCGAGCGTCGCGAGCAGCTTCCGCCGCGTCCGTGCCTCGCGCGACTGACCCCCCGCAGGGCCGAACACGGATTGCTGAAGAGCACGACCCGGCTGAGGCCGGGGCACAGCAGGCTCGGGTCCGTCCCCAGTGGGGGGCGGACCCGAACGCCTTGTTGCCGGTGCCGCGTCATGCCTGACCCGCTGTGCTCAGAGGCCCAGATCCGCCGCCAGGCAGGAGAACCTGACCGCCAGCGCGTCGGGGTCGTAGGCGTCCACCGCCTGATACGCCGGCAGCACCGCCTTCTCCTCGACCATGTCCTCGAAGGGGACACGTTCCGGGAGCGCGCCGAATCGGGCCTTGCGGATTTCCGCCGCCTGTTCGTGCGCGCCGGGACTGGGATCACTCACGTTCGTACCTCCATGTGGTCGACACGCTTGCGGGTCACAGATGGTCCGCGTCCACCACGGCCTGGGCGAACGCCGTCGGCGCCTCCTGCGGCGCGTTGTGGCCGACGCCCGTGAGGACGCGGTGCTCGTAGGGGCCGGTGAAGAACCGCCGGTACCCGCTGCCGTCGGTCGTGGGCAGGAACGGGTCGAGGGCAGGGTCCACGGCGATGGTCGGGACCGTGACGGGCGGTCGGGCCGCGAGCAGCTGCTCGTAGCGGTCGTAGCGGCGCTCGCCGTCGGCCAGGCCCAGGCGCCAGCGGTAGTTGTGGATCACGATGGCGGCGTAGTCGGGGTTCTCGAACGCCGTGGCCGTGCGCTCGAAGGTGGCGTCGTCGAAATTCCAGGTCGGGGAGGTCTCCTCCCACACCAGCCGGCACAGGTCGTGCCGGTTCTGCCTGGTCTCCATGGCGACGCGGCCGCGGTCGGTGGCGAAGTAGTACTGGTACCACCAGGTGTGCTCGGCCTTCGGCGGCAACGGGTTCTTCTGCGACGGGATGTTGACGATGAGGTAACCACTCACCGCCACCAGGGCCTTGACCCGCTCCGGCCACAGCGCCGCGACGGTTCCGGCGGCCCGCGAGCCCCAGTCGAAGCCGGCCAGCACCGCCTTGTGGATCTTCAGGGCATCCATCAGGGCGATCACGTCGAGGGCGATCGCGGCCTGCTGCCCGGTGCGGACGGTGTTCGGGGACAGGAAGTTCGTGGTGCCGTGGCCTCGCAGGTACGGCACGATCACCCGGTAGCCGGCGTCCGCCAGCAGCGGCGCCACGTCGACGTAGCTGTGGATGTCGAAGGGCCAGCCGTGCAGGCAGATGACCACGGGCCCGTGCTTGGGCCCGGCCTCGGCGTAGCCGATGTCGAGCACGCCGGCCCGGACCTGCTTCAGGTCGGTGAACGTGGTGTGGGTGCCCGGGGCGATGTTCGGGATGACCGGGGCCGGGCGGCCGGGCCGGTCGGTACCGGCCGCGACGGCGGCGGGCGCGTTCGATGCCGCGCCGAGCGATGCGGCCGTGGCGCCCACGCCGAGACCGACCGCTTTGGTGAAGGTACGCCTGTTGATCATGTCTGATCCTTCCTGGAGACCCGCTGATGCCTCCACTGTTCTTCGGCCAGCGGCCCGACGCATCGGTCACATGACGTCGAGACGCACGAGGACGCTTGCAGACCTACCAAGGGTCTGCCGGGCCGCCGGATTCAGTCATTCGACTGTTTCCGCCGTCCTACCGCTCGGTGATCCTCGAAGGAGCGCCGCGATGCCGGCGGGTCGTCGTGTGTGCAACCGGAAGGTCTGGCCGTGAAGCAAACCCCCGTCGTCCTCATCCACGGTGCGTGGTTCCACATGTCCTCCTGGGAGGGCTGGGCCGAACGGTTCACGGCGCACGGTTACGCGGTGTGCGTCCCGGGCTGGCCCGGCGAAGCCCCCACCGCCGACCAGGCCCGCCGCGACCCCGGCCCGCTGCGCGACCTCGGGCTCGCCGCGCTCACCGCCCACTACGAGACGATCGTGCGCACCTTCGACAACCCGCCGGTCCTCATCGGGCATTCGGCCGGCGGCCTCATCGCCCAGCACCTCCTCGGAGCCGACCTCG
This sequence comes from Kitasatospora sp. NPDC001683, assembly GCF_053596495.1. Lineage (NCBI taxonomy): Bacteria > Bacillati > Actinomycetota > Actinomycetes > Kitasatosporales > Streptomycetaceae > Kitasatospora > Kitasatospora sp. NPDC001683. The sequence goes on along the minus strand of NZ_JBSFGK010000026.1, from coordinate 61,259 downwards.
GCCGCGCCGCCGTCGCCCTCGCGCCGTTGCCGCCCGGCGGTGTGCCGCTGGACGACGGCCGGCCCCGGCCGCGGTCGCCGATGTCGGCCGGCACGACCCGGCACCCGGGGTTCGAGGTGCTGCCGCGCGCCCGGTTCCGACACCTCGTCGCCAACGCGGTCGGAGAGGAGGAGGCCACGAAGCTCTTCGACCGGTACGCCGTCCCGGCCCCGCTCCGGCTGCTCGCGGACCTCGGACTCGACCGCACCGCCGCCGGGCCGGCCGACACCGTCGTGGACACGGCCAATTCGGCGCGCGGACCGCTCCTGCTCGTGTCCGGCCAGGAGGACCGGATGGTCCCGGACGCCGTGACCCGCTCGGCCTACAAGCGCTACGGCGACTCCTCCGCCGTGACGGATCTGAAGCAGTTCGCCGACCGAGGGCACTCCCTGGTGTTCGACAGCGGCTGGCGTTCGGTCGCCGACCACGTCCTCGTCTGGCTGGCCGCCAACGGCGTCGAGGCCGTGGCCGCAGGGGGCTGAGCGCGGGCATCAGACCTGCGCCGCGTCGGTCCGGCCCAGCGCGTCGCGCAGCGCCGCACGGGCCGTGATGCCCAGCTTGGGGAAGACGCGGTACAGGTGCGAGCTGACGGTACGCGGCGACAGGTGCATCCGCTCGCCGATCTCCTTGTTCGTCAGGCCGCTGGCGGCCAGCTCGGCGATGCGGCGTTCCTGCCAGGTCAGCGAGGCCAGGTTCAGCGTCGAGACGCGGGGTGGGGCCCCGGTGGCGCGCAGTTCGGCCCGGGCCCGTTCGGTCCAGCCGGCCGCACCCAGCCGCTCGAACGCCTCGGCCGCCGGGACCACGTACGGCCGCGCCGCCGCCGGACCCTGGACGTGGCGCACCCGGATGCCGTGCGCCAGCCGGATCCGGGCCAGCTCGAACGGGAAGCCGGCGGCGTCCGGGTGGGATTCGGCCCGCGTGAACATCTCGGCGGCCTCCCGCTCGTCCTCGGCGGTCATCGCCAGCGCGCCGTAGGTGATCAGTCCCAGGCGGGGCGACACGTCCGGCAGACCGGCGTCGCGGGCGGCGAGGGCGTGCGCCCGGGCCTGCTCGACGCGTCCGGTGTGCCGGGCGGCCTCGACGAGATCGAGCAGGGTGCGCGAGGCCTGGTACGCGTAGGGCCGGAACGCGCCCGGCTGTGTGATGCCGATGGCGTAGAGGTACGCGCTCTCGTAGTCGCCGGAGCTCAGCGCGGCGGTCGCGCCGGCGGCGTCGGCGACCTGGGTCAGGAACCCCAGACCGCGCGGGCGGGCCCAGGCGTCCACCTCGGCCTGGAGGTCCCGCGCCCGCCCGACCTGCCCGCGCAGCGCCGCCAGCTGGGCCAGGTACGCGCGGCTCTGGGCGGCGAACAGGTGGTGGCCGTGCTCGGTGGCCAGGTCCAGGCCGCGCTGCCCGGTCTCCTCGGCCTCGGCCCACTCGCCGGCCGTCATCTGGTCGAGCATGATCTGGTGCAGCATGACCATGCCGGTGGCCACGGCTCCGGTCTCCAGCTCGCGGTCCACGACGCGCTGCAGGTGGGGGCGGTAGTGGCTCAGGACGTCGAGGTGGTACGCGGCCGCGCCGAGCCGCGTGACGGCCCAGGGTTCCAGATCCGACAGGTTCGCGGCGGCCTGTCGCACCGGCCCGGCCCAGCCTGCTCCGTGCCTGGTCACATCGCTCCACGTGTCGCGGTAGAGGCGCGCGTGTTCGGTGACGAGGTCGCCCAGGGAGGCGAGGAGTTCGCGCGTGCTCTCCCAGACCGCGCGGTCCCCGCTGAACTGACTGATCGCCAGGAGAACGATCACCAGCCGGGTGAGGACCTCGTCAGGTTCGGCTTTGCCGACCGTCGACGCAGCGGCGGCCTCGCCCGCGATGGCTGTCCCTGCGTCCCGGAGCTTCTCGATCGCGGCCGAGACCTGGCGGTGCGTGGAGCGGACGTCCCCGTCCTGGTAGAGCGCTCGGTAGGCGGCCGCCAGCACGGAGGCCGGCGACTCCGTCGAGCCGGGCGCGAGGTCTGCTTGGACCAGCCGGTGCGCCTGGCCGAGGCGGGCGGCGTGACCGGCGACGAAGGCCGCGTCGGTCAGCCGCCGGGAGCGGTCGGCGTGGTTCTCGCTGAGCTCGGCGGCCCGGGTCAGCCAGGCCACGGCCGCCAGCGCGCCGCCGCGCCGGGTCGCCGACTCGGCCGCCGCCTCCAGGATGTCGGCGACGTCCTCGTCCGGATCGACCGTTGCCGCTGCCAGGTGCGTCGCCCGGCGTTCGAGGTTCTCCCGATGCACCTGTGCCAGCGCCAGGTGCGCGGCGCGGCGCTGGTTGGGAGTGGCCATCCGCACGACGGCGGACCGCACGAGTGGGTGCCGGAAGACGAAATCGCCGGTGACCACGTCGATGTCCAGCAGCCCGGCGGCCACTGCCGCGTCGGCGTCACGCATGCCGTAGCGAGTACCGGGGACGGCGTCGGTGCCGCTCGGGGTTCCGGCGCCGTCGAGCGCGCCCATCAGCAGCTCGGTCCGCACCCGCTCGTCGAGGGCGGCGATGCGGGTGCCGAACAGCCGTTGCAGCCGCCGGGGCAACGGCACGCCGTGCTGACCGATCAGGTCTTCGACCGGGAGGTCGCTCGACCGGCCGGCGAAGTGGGCGGGCAGCTCCACCAAGGCCAGCGGGTTGCCCTGGGCCTGCTCCAGGACGATTCGACGGACCCGTCGGCTCAGCTCCGGGTACCGGTGGTCCAGCAGGCGGGCCGCGTCCTCGTCGGTGAGGGCGGTGATCGGCAGTTCGGGCAGTGCGGCGGTGTCGAAGCGGGACGTGAGGTCGGAGCGGACCGCGACCAGCATCTTCGCCGGGCCGCCGGCCAGGCGTCGGCCCACGAACCCGCAGACGTCGGCGCTGGAGTCGTCCAGCCACTGCGCGTCGTCGAGGACCAGCAGCAGCGGCCGCTGTGCGGAGGAAAGCGACAGCAGGCTGAGCACGGCGATGCCGAGCGCCATGACCGACGGCGGATCGCCCTGCACTCCGCCGAACACGGCGTCGAACACCGTCCGGGTCCCGTCGTCCAGCCGCGCGACGTCGGCGAGCAGTGGATGGAGGAACTGGTGCAGCCCGGCATAGGGCAGCTCGGACTCCGCCTCGACACCGGCGGCCCGGATGACGACGTGGCCCTCCTGCTCCGCCAGCGCGGCGGCGTGGCTCAACAAGGAACTCTTGCCGACCCCCGTCTCCCCCCGCAGGACGAGCGCCTGGCCCGTGGCGGACTTCACGAACGCCACGAGCTCCGCCTGCTCGTCCTCGCGGCCCACCATCGCCGTGGTGACGCCCCATCGCTGCAACCCGGTCATGTCCCCCTACCCCTTCCTGATTTCGCTCTCACCGCGCGGCAGCTCCATCAGCGCCAGCGGGTTGCCGCGTGCTTCGGCGACGATCGCGTCCCGCACGCGGGGGTGCACCGGACCGGGCAGCACCGAGTCGAGCAACGCCCGGGCGTCGTCGTCGCGGAGCCCGTCGACCTGTAGTTCCGGCAGGCCGGTAAGGAGTCCGGCGCTGGTCGGCGTGCGGACCGACGCCGAGGTGGACACGGCGAAGACCAGGGCCACGGACTCGGCGTCCAGCCGACGGGCGACGAACGCGAGGACGGCCGCGGAGATCCCGTCGATCCACTGCGCGTCGTCCACGACACAGACCAGCGGCTCGACAGCGGCGGCCTCGGCGAACAGGCCCAGCACGGCCAGTCCGGTCAGCAGACCGCCAGGCGATCCGCCATCGCTCGGTCCGAGCCCCGACTCCGGCTCCAGCCCCAGGGCCGTCGCCAGAGCGGCTCGCTGCGCCGCCGGCAACCGGTCCAGATGGCTCAGCAGCGGAGCGCACATCTGCTGGAGAGCCGAGTACGCGATCTCGAATTCGGTTTCCACCCCGACCGTGCGGACGACGCGGCCTGCCGGGGCGCGATCCGCCAGATAGGTGAGCAGGGCGGTCTTGCCGATGCCGGACTCCCCGCGCAGGACCAGTACGCGGCTGTGTCCGCGGCGCAGGTCGAGCAACAGCCGATCGAGTACTTCCTGTTCCCGGGCGCGCCCGCGCAGTTGCGGCGACAACGGATCCCCCGTCCCGTCCGGCCCGCCCTTGCCGCCAGGCTCCACCCTCGTCAACTCCTTCGCCGCAACGGAAGCCGGTCGGCGTCCACCGATCACGATCCCGGGACTACGGGCCCGTCGAGCCAGTGTCGAACCCTGGCCAGTACCCGGGCCGGGGGCGCGACCAGTGTCCGGCACCGGCACGACGGGCCGCCGCTGCCAGGGACACGGGCTGCCCGAAGCCCTCCGGGCTGCCGAGGAGCCGTGCGTCGTGGCCGTCAGCTCCGGCGCACAGCGCCTGCACGGCTTCGACTTCGACGACCCGCAGTTCGAACGCCGCCGGTACGACCCCATGGTCGCCTACGCGCAGTCGAAGACGGCCGATGTCCTGCTCGCCGTCGGGATCAGCCGCCGCCGGGCCCAGGACGGCATCGTCGCCAACTCCTGCGAGCCCGGCTGGATCCACACCAACCTGACGCGCCACCTCCCCCGGGCCACCCTGCAGGCGGTGGGCGCCGTGGACGAGGAGGGGAACCTGCTGACTCCCGACTTCTACAAGACTCCCGCGCAGGGGGCGGCCACCACCGTTCTGCTGGCCGCCTCACCGCTCGTGGCCGGTGTCACGGGCCATTCGTGTGCCTTCGGCGGCTGCGCCCCCGCGCGCTGCTTGCCTTCGTTTCCGCGTTCGCGATGCCCGGAGAGCTGCGCGGCCGCACGCGGCCAGCCGGTGGCGCGGTCGCCGACATCCCTGGAGCACGGTGAGTGTCGACAGGGCCTACGGGCGCGTTGTCGCAGCGCGCGCTCGGTACGCCGGGGCGCGCGGCGGTTGGAGGTGCCGGAGAGACACGTCAATCAGCCGGCGTCCTGCGATGACCACGGTCCACGAGCGTGTACATCACCGACCGCTCTTCCTTGTGGCGTCGGACCTGGCCCTTCGCGACGAGCGACTCGAGGGTGTTCCGCACGACCTGCGGGGTGGGCTCACGGTCCGGATGCTGCACCATGAGCTCCTCCCGCAGATCCTTCGCCAGGTGTGGCTCGCTGTGGCCTGCGAGCAGGTCCAGCAGGAGGTCGCCCAGCAAGGGCCGCTGTGACCGGCGCTTTGCTGCCGCCTTCGTCTTCGAGCCGGTCCGCGCGGAACGCGGTGCCTTCGAGGCGGCCCCGGGCGTCCTGCGCAGGCGCTCCTGGGTGAGCGTCGGCTCGTCCTGGGCCTGCTCCGGCAGGGGAGAGAGCCCCGCATCACCCTGGTGGTGCTCGGCCAGCGCCATGATCTCGATCAGGAGCGCTTCCTCTTCGCGCAGCATTGCGAGCTTCTCGGTCAGTTCCTTTTGTCGGCGGCGGTTCTCTTCCAGGTCCGACGCGGCTTGTACGGCGTACCGCGATCGGAGCGTGGCGGCTGATTGGCTGGTCACGACCGGTCACTCCTCCGTGCTGGATGTTTGCCGCACATGTTACCTGCGCCGGGCAGAAGAAGAACGTCGGTGAATCGTCTGCCATGACAATCCTGGCAGAGCTCGCCAGTCCCACGTGGAACGTTGCAGGCAGCGTCCTGACTTCAGGCCGACAGAGGCCAGTCGCAGCAGGAGTGCCCAGCCCCGGAGGTCTTACACCTCGAACCGGTTGTGGAGCTTGCCCAAAGCGCATACGTTTGTCCTGTGTGGTCATCTCGACCCTGGAACTGTGCCCGGCAAGGCACACGTGTGTGTCAGTCCGCGCCCCCGTGTGGATTGCCGCACGGCCACACGATCCACCGCTGCCGGCCCGACGGGCAGCGTGGCGGGAGGGGGCGCAGGGTCCGCTCCCTCCCCGCTCCGGTCCCCCACCCGCGGCAAGACCCGCCACCGGTCTGGCAGTCGGGTTCGCCGAGACGGTGAGAGGAACGAACCCCGTGCACGTCTTGGTGCCTGACGATCCGGTGTTCCTGGCGAAGTTCCAGAGTCTGGAGGAACTCCTCCTGCGCCGCCTGTATCGGCTGCAATTGGCGGACCCGGAGTGCGAGGAAGGACGCGTGGTCGCGGACGCCTACGACAGCTGGGTCAGGGTCTTGCTGAAGCTTCCCGCGTGGCCGCGGTGGCAGGAGGACGTGAGTCCGCCGGGTGCCCTGCGGACCGAGTACACCCTGTACGGCCCGCGGGGCACCCAGCTGACGAGCTTGTACCCGGTGGAGCTGGACTCGGCCGACCTCGAGCAACTGACGCTGTGCCTGCGGGCCTTCCTGAGCGCCGGTGCGGACCGCGGCTTCGAGCCCCGATGCACGCGCCGAGAACCCGAACGACGCGGACCGGAGCTGGTTCACGTCTTCCGGCGCGTCATGGGGGTCCTGCTGTTGCCCTGTCCGCCGGAGTTGATGCACACCCTGGGCCGGGTCCGTGAGGGCGCTCCCGCTGTGACCCTCAGTCTCAAGGAAGAAGTGCAGTACCGGCGGTACTGCACGACCGTGGTCCGCATCCTCAGCCTCGGCGACCAGTTCGCTTATCAGAACCACCTTGCCATGTATCCGTAAGCGAAGTAACCGTTCTGTGCGGGCGGATGTTTCCGTCCGCGGCGGGACATGCCGAGGGGCACATTCCGTGCCGGCAGGGCGCGCCGCTCTGCACCGGGCCGCAGCCGCACTGCCCTCGACCCGCCGGATTCCGCGCGCACCGGATCCGGCCTGCAGCGCAGCCCACGCCCCTTCAGGGGCCGTGAGCGGCTGCACCCGGTCACATGCAGTCATTCGACTGATCCCGTAGCAGGCCGCCTGCCCGATGCTGAGCGGTAGCCGCAAGCCGGCGCAGGTCGCCACCATGCTCGGAGGTCCAGTTGTGATCCGTACTCCCGTCGTGTTCATCCACACGCCCGTCGTGTTCATCAACGGCGCGTGGCTGCACGCGCTTTCATGGGAATCCTGGGCAGAGCGCTTCGCGAACCACGGCTACCTCACCTACGCCCCGGGTTGGCCCGGCGAAGCGGCCACCGTACGGGAGGCGCGCGAGGGCCCGGACATGCCACCCGACATCGGTCTGGACGACTTGTCCGGGCACTACGCCGAGATCGTGCGCCGCTTCGACGTCCCGCCGGTGATCGTCGGGCACTCGGTCGGTGGGTTGGTCGCGCAGCACCTCCTCGGCACCGGCCTCGGGCAGGCCGCGGTAGCCATCGCGTCGGCACCCGTCAACGACGTGGCGCTGCGGACCTGTCCCGAGTCCGCCGACGCTGCTGGTGAGCCCACAGGCGCTGCGGTCGCGCCGTCCCGCGAGCGGTTCCGCGGCCTCGTCGGAAATGCCGTCAGCGGCCCGGAGTCCGATCAGCTGTACGAGCGATACGCCGTGCCCGCTCCGCGCCGCTTGCTCAACGACCTCGGATGCCGGGGTGCACCCCGGCATCCGAGCACCCTCGTGGACACCGGCAACACGGCGCGCGGTCCGCTGTTGCTGGTGTCGGGCCAGGAGGACCTGCTGGTGCCCGACCAGGTGACCCGCACCGTGTACAAGCAGTACGGCGACTCCACCGCGATGACGGACCTCAAACAGTTCGCCGACCGGGGCCACTCACTGGTCATCGACAGCGGGTGGAGGTTCGTCGCCGACTACGTGCTCGGCTGGCTCGGTGAGCGGGGAGTGCGGCCCACCGTCCCGGGCCGCTGACCACCTCCCACGGGCGCGGCGGCGGCGCGGGCCCGACCGGACGGCCACACCGGCGCGCGGGTCTAACCGTGGTTCTCCTCAGTGGAGTTGCCGAGCGCGTCGCGCAGCGCCGCACGGGTGGTGATGCCGAGCTTGGGGAAGACCCGGTACAGGTGGGAGCTGACGGTGCGCGGGGACAGGTGCATGCGCTCGCCGATCTCCTTGTTGGTCAGACCGCTCGCGGCGAGACCGGCGATCCGGTGCTCCTGCCAGGTGAGGGCCGAGGTGGACGAGGGCCGGGTGGACATCCCGGAGGCGCGCAGCTCGGCCCGGGCCCGGTCGGCCCAGGCAGCGGCGCCGAGCCGCTCGAAGGACTCGGCCGCGCGGAGCAGGGCCTGGCGGGCCGCCTTGGGGCCCTGCGAGTGGCGGACGCGGATGCCCTGGGCCAGCCGGATCCGGGCCAGCTCGAAGGGGAAGCCGTCGCCTTCCGCGACCGACTCGGCCTGCTCGTAGTGGGCAGCCGCCTCCTCGTCGCCTTCGGCGGTCATCGCCAGGGCCCCGTGGGTGATCAGAGCCAGTCGTGGTGAGACGTCGGGCAGGCCGGCGTGCCGCGCGGCCAGGGCGTGCCGGCGGGCCTCGTCCGCGCGTCCGGCGTGCACGGCGGCTTCGACCAGGTCGAGCAGGGTCCGGGAAGCCTGGTGGGCGTACGGCTCGAACGAACCGGGCGCGGTGATGCCGATGGCGTACAGGTAGGCGGACTCGTAGTCGCCCTCGCTCAGCGCCGCCGTGATGCCGACGGCGTCGGCGATCTGCGTCAGGAAGCCCACTCCGCGGGGGCGCGCCCAGGCGTCGACGGCGGCCTGCAGTTCGCGGGCGCGCTCCACCTGGCCGCGCAGCGCCGCGAGTTGGGCGAGGTACGCGCGGCTGTGGTAGGCGAAGAGCGCGTGATCGTGTTCGGAGGCGAGCTCCAGGCTGCGCGCGCAGGTGCGCTCGGCTTCCTCCCACTCGCCGGTGGCCATCTGATCGAGCGTGATCAGATGAAGCATGGACATCGCGGCCGCGATGGCACCGGTCTCGGCCTCACGGTCCACCGTGCGCTGGAGGTGGGAACGGTGAGGGCCCAGCACATCGAGGTGGTAGGCCGTCACGCCCAACCGGACCAGGTCCCAGGGGTTGAGGTGGCGGGCTTCGGCGAATGCGCGATCCACGCGCTGACGAAGGCCGGCCCCGTGGCGCACCACATCGCTCCAGGCGTCGCGGTAGAGCAACGACTGCGCCGGGATCCGGTCCCCGAGCGCGTCGAGGAGCTCGCGGGCCTGCTGCCAGGCGACGGCGTCGGACGCGTACTGGCAGGTGACGATCAGCAGGATGACCAGTCGGGCTTCGGCTTCCCCCATCCCCTGGCAGGTGCGGTCGTCCCGCACGGCCTCGAGCGCTGCCGTGACCTGTCGTCGGGAGGAGCGGACCTCGCCGTGCCGGTACAGCGCGTCGTAGGCGGAGGCGGCCACCGAGGCCGGGGAAGCGCCTCCGTCCGGGGCGGTGTCGGAATGGACCAGCCGCTGCGCCTGGTCGGGAAGAGCCGCCTGGCCGGCGATGAAGGCGGCGTCGCCCAAGCGGCGCGAACGGTCCTCGGAGCTCTCGCTGAGCTCCGCGGCGCGGGTCAGCCAGGTGATGGCGGCGAGCGCACCGCCGCGTCGGGTCGCGGACTTGGCCGCTGCCTCCAACTCGGCCGCCACCTCCTCGTCCGGATCGATCGTCGAGGCCGCCAGGTGGGTGGCCCGCCGCTCGAGATCGTCCCGGTACACCCGGGCGAGGGCGGCGTGCGCGTCACGCCGCTCGTTGGGGGTGGCCTTCTGGACGACCGTCGATCGCACCAGGGGGTGCCGGAACACGAAGTGACCGTTCGTCCGGTCGACGTCCAGCAGGCCCGACAGGGCTGCCGCGTCGACGTCCACCATGCGGTAGCGGGTTCCACGCGCGGCACCTGCCGCCATTCCCGAACCCGCGCCATCCAGCGCGCCGCGCAGCAGCTCCGCGCGCACCGCCTTGTCGAGAGCTTCGATGCGGGTGCCGTAGACGTACTCGAGGCGGCGGGGCAGGGGCACACCGTGGTAGCCAGGCAACTCCTCGACACAGCGGCCGGGCCGGCCGCTGAGGAAGGGCGGGAGCTCGAGCAGCGCCAGCGGATTGCCCTGCGCCTCGTCCAGCACGATGCGGCGGATCTTCGGATCGAGCCGTGGATGGTGCAGGTCGAGCAGCGTCTGCGAGTCGTCCTCGGACAAGGTCGTGATGTGAAGCTCCGGCAGCGCCGCGGTGTCGAAGTGTGAGGGCACGTCCGAGCGCACACCGACGACGAGCTTGACCGAGCTACCGGCCAGCCGCCGCCCCGCGAAGCCGCACACCTCGGCGCTGACGGTGTCGAACCACTGACCGTCGTCGAGTACGAGCAGCAGCGGCTTCTGCGACGACGCGAGGGAGAGCAGGTCGAGGACGGCGATGGCGAGGGTCATCACCGACGGGGGCGCCCCCTGGTTCCGGCTGAACACGACGTCGAAGACGGCACGGTGGGAGGCGTCGAGCCGGTCGAGGTGGGACATCAGCGGGTAGAGGAACTGGTGCAGTCCGGCGAACGGGTAGTCGGATTCGGCTTCCACACCGACGGCCCGGACCACCTGGTGGCCCTCCTGGCAGGCGAGGTCCGCGACGTGGTCCAGGAGGGCGCTCTTGCCCGCACCGATCTCGCCCCTGAGGACGAGCGACTGACCGCTGGAGGCCGTCACGAAGGACGACAGCGCCTCCTGCTCCCGCTGCCGGCCGACCAACGACCTGACCAGTGCATCCATGTGATCCCCCGCTTCCTTGACTACCGGGTCGGTCGTGGCACGGCCGACCGCGCTCGAAACGCCAGGCATGTGTGTCCGTCAGAGCCCGAGCACCTCATGCCCGCCGCTGCAACGTGTCCGAGGGCCGCCAGGCGTGTTGCGAACGCCTTTCGCGCCGCCGGAAGAGCACCGATGCCACATGCCTGACCCCTCGCTCGACCCACACCTCACCGAGCAGCGTAGTGGACATCACAAGCCAGCCGAAACGTGGGACATGTGTGTGGTCATACCGGCGCCAGGATGGCCACACGGTGCTGTGGACGAGTCATCATGCGAGAACGTGCACGGACAACCGCGTGAACATGCGCGTGTGACCTGGTGCCCCGTCAGGACGATCCGACACCCCGCAGCAGGGTGTCGACGACCAGGTCGGCTGCCGGGCCGGCTGCGAGGTCCGGCACTCGGCGGGCCACCAGGTGCATGAGCTCTGGGAGCAGGGCGGCGACCCAGCCCGGGGGGAGCCCGGCGCGGAGCAGGCCCTCGTCTTCGGCGCGTTGGAGGAAGGCGTCGACTTCCGCGACGGAGGCGTCACGGCGTTTGCGGATCCCCTCGTCGGCGAGCATGCGGGCGAGGTCAACCGGCCAGCGGCGGTTGACCTCGATGATGTTCTCCACGTAGCGGTGCAGGGCCACGGTGACGGGGGCCTCGCGCAGGCGGGCGTCGGCGATGGCCTGCTCGACGGCATCCAGGCGGGCCGTGTAGATCGCAGCGAGGAGTTCCTCGCGCGACGGGAAGCGCCGGTAGATGGTCCGCCGGTCCACGCCGGCCTCGGCGGCGATGGCGGCGATGCTCGCGCCCGGGTCTTCGGCCAACATCCGTGCCCCCGTTGTCAGCACCGCTTCGATGTTCCGCGCAGCATCAGCTCTCATGCCGTGCAGTCTACCGGGCCGTTGTGCAGATTGTGGCCATAACAACCTCTTTGCTGTAGCAGTTGACGCCGTCAACCGCCACAAGCATGTGGTGACAGGACTGCGCGGACGTGAGGCCGCCGGTCGGCGCCACGGTGCGGCACAGCGCCAAGGCCGGTTTCACATGTGTCTGGACGTACCCAGTTGCACGTGTGTGCCTTTGAGGTCTTCTTCACATATGCTCATCGCGAGACACATGTTTGCCGATCCCACGATACCTCCGTCGCCCGGGCGCCGAGGAGGGGTTTCGGCACAGCGCGGTGCTGGGTTCCGGCATGTCGTTTCGCGGGAGGACGGGTCCCGGGCGGCAGTCGTGTTCGCCCTGGGTGCCTGGCTGAGCCTGGCGAACCGCAGGATCGCCTCGCCGCCGGCACCGCTCAGGAAGGCATTGGAGACCTTGCGTGGCCCGGACTACGCCGCGCTCGACAGTCGGCGCTGACCGGGCGCAGGACAGGGGGGGAGGTCCCCCAGCTTCGTGCCCACCTCGCCGCTCATCGATCCCCGGCATGCCCAGCACAGCCGCAGAACGGAGTTGGCGGCGCGGGCGTGTCAGGGGCTCGCACGCGTGGGTCATGACTTATCCCGGCTCACGGTCGAGTGACCTATGCCCAGCCCGGAGTCCCTGAGGCACAGTCATGGCAGACCAATTCGCTTTGTGGAAGGGGCAGCTGCCATGAACGGCGAACAGTCCGACGTCAGGGGATGCCGGACGATGCCCGAGGACGGGCCCGTGCTGACACTGGTCCTCAAGCGGGTGCTGGACGGCCGCGCATGGCAACCCCTTCTGGCGGAGTTCCGATTCGCCCCGGACACCCCCGCGATCGTGACCGTCACCCTCGAGCCGATCCGCGGGCCGGGTGTCACCTGGCGGATCAGCCGGGAACTGCTGTACCAAGGCCTCTTCGAGGAGAGCGGAGAAGGCTTCGTGCAGGCTTGGCCGGTGCCGGACCGGGCAGCTGGGACCGCCCTGTTGCAGCTGGAGTCGGCGGAATCCAGCGCCCTTCTGGAGCTGCCCGCGCCGAGGCTGGCGGAGTGGTTGGAACGCACCTACGAGATCGTGCCCGTCGAGGCGGAGGCCGACGGCCTGGACTGGGACGGATTCATCTCCGAGCTGTTGGGCGAGACGGGTCGGCCGACCGGGGGTTGACCACTGGCGAAGACCTGCGGTCCTGGGGGACGGCGATGTTGCGCGTCTGCCAGTAACTGGTCAAAGTGGTGACGCGATGCACGCGTTTCCCTGCGGGACCCCGCCCCTGGACTTCGTCGGAACCCGGCGGGCACGGCGCAACGCGGTGCCCGCCGAGAAGCCGGGGTCTCCCCAGCAGCTCGACGCCTGGTTCGTCGAGGCCGGGTGTTCGACGGCGCGCCCGGCGCCGACGAGACCGACCTCGATCGCGGTGGATCTGCGCGAGTCGGTCTACTCGCTCGTTGCCGCCCCAACCGCTCGCGCGGCTACCGGCGTGGCTGGTGCGCCATGAAGACCTGCGGGAACCGGGTCAAGGCCGCGCGCGCCAGCACAGCGCGACCCCCGCATAGGCCGACTGACCGTTGCCACCTCCCACTGATGCAGAGTCAAACGACTGATCCCACCACCGGGGTGCACTGCCGAGAATCGAGGGGGTTCACACACCTCCGGAAAGGGAGACACATGTCCGCACGGTCCATCATCAGCAGCCCGCTGTCCGACAGCGCACGGACGATCGCCGGGAACGCCCTCCAGGCGACCCTGGTCGACCTGATCGACCTCTCCTTGGTGGCCAAGCAGACGCACTGGAACCTCTACGGTCCGCGCTTCCGTTCCGTGCACCTGCAGCTCGACGAAGTGGTGACCACGGCGCGGGACCACGCCGACATCGTCGCGGAGCGCGCCGCCGCGCTGGGCGTCTCACCGGACGGCCGGGCGGCGACCGTGGCCGGTGCCAGCAACCTTCCGGCCGTCCCGCAGGGATGGACGGAGGACACGGCCGTGGTGAAGATGCTGGTGGAGATCTTCGCCGCCGTGATCCACCGAGTGCGCGAGCGCATCGACGCGACCGGCGAGGCGGATGCCGTCACCCAGGACCTGCTGATCGGGCTGGCCGCCGAACTCGAGAAGCAGAGCTGGATGTTCCAGGCCGAGAACCAGGCCTGACCTCTCCGACGCCCGTCGACGGACTGACCATCCGAGCGCCGCACTTCACCTCCGGCCTTCCCGCAGCGGTGGAAGGACCGGAGGCGGCGAGCGCGCCTGCGCTACGCGGAGGCCGAGCGGACGAATGCGCGCACCGCGTCCGAGAACGCGGCCGGTTGCTCCAGGTGGCCGAAGTGCCCGCTGTCGTTCAGCACCACCAAGCGGGACTGCGGGACGAGGGCGTGGAGGTCCTGCGCCCACCGCGGTCCGCAGATCACGTCGTACTGGCCGACCAGGACCAGGGTGGGGACCGTGAGCGAGGTGAGGCCAGCCCGGTCGTCCACGACGTCGGGCTTCCCGCTCTCGTCCAGCGGCGAGATGTAGGTGCAGGTCACCTGGGCGCGCAGGTCGCGGAACTCGCTCTCCCGGTCCCAGTAGCGAGCGAAGTAGACCGGCATCAGGGCGCGCAGCGCCGCGGTCGTCCCCTCGTCGTCGGTGACGGTGCCGACGCTCTGGAGTCCGGCCAGCGCCGCGGGGAGCTCCGCGCGGCCCTCGTTGCGGGCCGCGAACTCCTCGACCCTTGCTGCCGCTTCGGCCATGTGCTCCGGGCCCGTCACCGGCGCGCTCTCGTACAGCACCAGGCCCCGGAGCCGGTCGGCGTGGTGCAGCGCGAAGTGCTGGGCCACGAAGCCGCCGTGGGAGTGGCCCAGGAGGAACACGCGAGGCAGTGCCAGCAGGTCGAGAAGGCCGGCCAGACCGCGTGTGTACCGCTCGCGGGTGTAGCCGTCAGGGTGTGAGGGCAGGCGCTCCGAGCCGCCGGTGCCCAGAGGCTCCACGTACACCATGGTCAGGAACTCCTCGAGCGCGGGCGCCCGGAGGTACTCCCAGCTGACGCCCGGTCCGCCGGGCACGGCCAGGCAGACCGGGCCCGAGCCGTACAGGTGGTACCGCTGGTTCAGACCCTCCACCAGGACGTCGTGGGTGCCGGGGGACAGCAGGTCGGTCGTTTCGCTCGTCATCAACGCTCTCCGTGTGAGTAGATACCTTGTCGAGCACATGTATCTCACATGTTGCCATGAGATGTGTGTCGGCAAGGTGTGTGTTCGGACGGCGTCATGTCCGGAGCGGATGAGGGACGCTCCCGTCACTCACGGAGCGCCGGTTGTATCTTTTCCAGCTACATGCTTGTGAATAATAAAGATATAAGTGCTACAGTCAAGTGGCAGATAGTCGAGGGTTGAAGGAGAGAGGCATGATCACTTACGACCGGCTCTTCATCGGTGGCACCTGGACCGAGCCGAGCGACGCCGAGCTGCTCGCCATCAACTCCCCGCACGACGGGACGGTGATCGGCAAGGCCGCGCAGGGGCGGCCGGCGGACGTGGACCGCGCGGTGGCCGCGGCCCGCGCCTCGTTCGAGGAGGGCGCCTGGCGCGAGACCCCGCCGCTGGAGCGGGTGGCGGTGCTCCGGCGCTTCAACACGCTGCGCGAGGCGAACGCGGAGCGGATCGCCGAGCTGATCGCCGCCGAGACCGGCTCGGCGGGATGGTTCACCCGGGCCGGCCAGCAGGGCCTGACCCGCCAGGCCAACGCCTACCTGAAGGCCGCGGAGGAGTTCGGGTGGGAGCAGACGCTGGCCCCCTCCGACCCGGCCTCGCCGGTGCGCAGCGTGGTGCGCCGCGAAGCGGTCGGCGTGGTGGCCGCGGTGATCCCGTGGAACTCGCCCTTCTCCTCCGCGACCGCGAAGATCATTCCGGCGCTGCTCGCCGGCAACTCGGTGGTGCTCAAGGTCTCGCCGGAGAACTCGCTGAGCATGGGCTTCCTTGCCGAGCTGCTGGAGCAGGTGGGGCTGCCCGAGGGAGTGATCAGCGTCCTGCCCGCCGACCGCGAGACGAGCGAGTACCTGATCTCCCACCCCGAGGTCGACAAGATCGCCTTCACCGGCTCCACCCGGGCCGGCCGGCGAATCGCCTCGATCGCAGGGGAGCAGCTGAAGCGGGTCAGCCTCGAACTGGGCGGCAAGTCCGCCGCCGTCATCCTGCCCTGCGCCGACATCCGCACGGCGGTTCAGGGCCTGAAGTTCTCCTCCCTGCTCAACAACGGCGAGTCCTGCATCGCCCAGACCCGCATCCTGGCCCCGCGCAGCCACTACGAGGAGGTCGTCGCCGCGCTCAAGGAACTCGTCGAGTCCCTCAAGGTCGGCGACCCCAGCGACCCGGACACGTTCATCGGCCCGATGATCCGCCCCGACCAGCAGGAACGCGTCCGCCACTACATCGAGCTCGGCATCGAGGAGGGCGCCCGCCTGGTCACCGGCGGCCCCCAGGTCCCCGAAGGGCTGGAGAGCGGCAACTACGTCACCCCGACCCTCTTCGCCGACGTGGACAACTCCATGACCATCGCTCAGGAGGAGATCTTCGGCCCGGTCCTGGTCGTCATCGCCTACGAGGACGAGGACGACGCCGTCCGCATCGCGAACGACTCCGAGTACGGTCTGTCGGGCGGCGTCTGGGCTTCCAGCGAGGAGCACGCGCTCGAGGTCGCCCGCCGCATCCGCACCGGCACGGTGACGGTCAACGGCGCCTCCGTCGGCTTCGACGGCCCCTTCGGCGGCTTCAAGGCCAGCGGCATCGGCCGCGAATACGGCGCGGTCGGCCTCGGCAGCTACACGGAGTACAAGACCATCACCCTGTGACCCGACGGGGACGACATCGTACGTGCGGCGTTCGCCCGTGCCACCGGCGGCGCCTTCCTCCGGATCGCCCGGCTCCGGCAGCCGACGCCGCGCGCGGCCTGCTCCCGAAGCAGGCCGCGCCCCGGACGGGCCCGTTGCACCGGCCCGGGCCCCCTCGGCTCGCCACCGAGTCCTAGCTAGACTGACCGCCGACGGCGACGGAGGAGGGGCACGGCGCGCGGGCTGTCAGCGCGGACGGCAGCCGCGCCGTTGCACACCCCCGTCCCGCTCCGGTCCGCGGCACGCCGCACACAGCCGGGTCGGGGCCCAAGAGCACAAGGACGGCCTCCGGTGGACCTCGTTGACTCCCGAGTCGACTCCCGAGTTGACTTCGCCCCGCTGGTGGGCAGGGACCGGGACCTGGATCGCATCCATGCCATCCTGACCCGCGACACCGGCGCCCTCTTGGTGTCCGGGCAGCCCGGCATCGGCAAATCCGCGGTCCTGGAGGCGGTGGCCGTCGCTACCGCTGCCGCAGGTACCCGCGTCCTGCGTGCCGCAGGTGCGGAGTTCGAGGCCGACATCAGCTACGCGGCGCTGAACCAGCTGGCCCTTCCGCTCCGCGACGCCTTCGACCGTCTCAGCCCCCACCACCGCGAGGCGCTCGATGTCGCCCTCGGGCTGGGAGCCGGCGCCCCTCCGGAGCGCTTCGTGGTCTGCAACGCCGCGCTCGCCCTGCTGAGGTCGGCGGCGGTCGAGACCCCACTGCTCCTCACTGTCGACGACCTGCCGTGGGTGGACCGCGCGAGCGCCGCCGTCTTCGGATTCATCGCCCGGCGACTCGCCGGTGAACGGGTCCGCTTCCTCGGAGCCACCCGCACCGGTGCCGGCGGCTTCTTCGAGCACGCCGCCCTGCCGATGTACGAACTCCCGTCCCTTGACCGCGAGGCGGCAGCCCGCCTGGTGGACACGCGGTTCCCCGACCTGGCCCGTCCGGTACGCCGGCGCCTGTTGGACACGGCCGAGGGAAACCCTCTGGCCCTACTCGAACTCCCCAAGGCGCTGCGCCAGGAGCAGCGGCGCGCCCAGGAGATCCTGCCCGTCGTCCTCCCGCTGGGCGAACGCCTCCAGTCACTGTTCCTCACCCGCGTCCGCGACCTGCCCGCAGCCGCACGGGACCTGATGCTCCTGGCAGCCCTTGACGGTACGGGTGACCTCGGAGTGCTGGCCGCGGCAGCTCAGGAGCTCGATGCCGGCATCGACCTGGACGACCTGGGCCCCGCCGAGGACGACCAGCTCGTCCGTGTTGACGAGGGCACCCGCCGCCTGGTGTTCCGTCACCCGCTGGTCAGAGCAGCCGTCGTCGAGGCCGCCACCAGTAGTCGTCGTCGCGCCGCACACGGTGCCCTCGCCGGCGTCCTCGACGACCGGCCGGTGCAGCGCGCCTGGCACCTGGGGGAGGCCACCGTCCAACCCGACGAAGACGTGGCAGCCCTGCTCGAGGACGCGGCCCGCCGCATCCTCGATCGCGGCGACGCCGTGGCGGCGATCGCCGCCCTCACCCGTGCTGCGGACCTCAGCCCGCTCGGCACCGACCGCGCCCGCCGCCTCGCAGAGGCCGCCTACGTGGGAGCCGAGGCCGTCGGAGCACTCAGCAGCGCCTCGGCGTTGCTCGAGAACGTGTGGCGGGCCGACCCGGACCACGGGGTCTCGCTGCGTTCCGCAGGTGCCGCCGTCCAACTCCTGCTGAACGGCGACGGCGACGTGGCCACGGCCCACCGCCTCCTGATCGGCGCCATCGAGGAAGGAGACTCCGGCTACGACGCTGACGATCCGGCACTCGTCGACACCCTCCACTTCCTGATGCTGCTGTGCAGCTACAGCGGCAACGAGGAGCTGTGGGCGCCCTTCTACGCCGCCCTGGCCCGCCTGCGCCCGACCGAGCCACCGCTGCTGCGCATCGGTGCCCAGACCTTCTCCGATCCCGTCCGCACCGAAAGGGCGACGCTGCGCCGACTCGACGCGATCATCGACGGCGTCACGACGGACACCGACCTGGCCGAGATCGTGCGCATCGGGGCCGCGGCGATCTACCCGGACCGGCTCTCGGCGCTGCGCCCGGCGTCGTGGCGCGTGGTCCGGCGCGGTCGCGAAGGCGGACCCGTGCGGCGCCACATCGGGGCCCTGCTGCACCTCTGCCTCGACGACTACCTCTGTGGCAGGTGGCAGGAGGCCCTGGAACTGTCCGACGAGGGCCTCGCCCTGTGCGCGGACTCCGGTTACACGATCTGCACGTGGTTCTTCCAGTTCACCAAGGGCTTGGTCGTCGCCTCCCGGGGCGACGTCGAGCAGGCGCGCGCCCTGGCCGGGACGATGATCGACTGGGCAGTGCCGCGCGGGATGCGCATGACCGTGGACTGCGCCCGGCAGGTGCACGCCCTGGCCGACATGGCGGCGGGCGACTTCGACCGGGCCTTCGGCCACGCTGACGCCGTCAGCCCTGCGGGCACGCTCCGGCGCCGCGCCCCTCACGCGTTGTGGGTCTTCTTCGACCTGGTGGAATCGGCAGTGCGCACCGACCGCCGCGCAGAGGCGGTAGCGCACGTACGCGCGCTGCGAGCGGCGGATGTCGCGGCGCTCTCGCCTCGGATCGCCCTCCTGGTCGCCGGCGCGGAGGCGCTCGTCGCCGAGGACGACCATCATGCGGCCCGTCTCTTCGCACAGGCGCTGGCCGTGCCGGGGGTCGAGAAGTGGCCGTTCGACCTGGCCCGGATACGGCTGGCCCAAGGCGAGCAACTGCGCCGCGCCCGCGCGGTATCGGGCGCGAAGGGCCCCTTGACGGCAGCACTGTGTGCCTTCCAGAGCCTGGATGCCGCCCCCTGGGCCGAGCGCGCCCGCAAGGAACTGCGCGCCGCAGGCGGTCACGTCGCGAGTCCCGGAGCGAGGCAGGCGGCTCCGCTCACGCCGCAGGAACGCGAGATCGCCGAACTCGCCGCAACCGGCCTGACGAACAAGCAGATCGCCGAACGCCTCTTCATCTCGCATCGGACGGTCGGCGCCCACCTGTACCAGATCTATCCCAAACTGGGCATCGCCTCCCGGGTGGCGCTGAGGGACGCGCTGCTCGCCCAGAGCATGAACGAGCCGTCCGCCTGACCCAGTCGCCGCATCCGCACCGGCACAGTGACCGTCAACGGTACCTCCATCGGCTTCGACGGCCCCCGGAGCGGGCTGGCGCGGGCGGGGGAGTCGACGGTGCGTGAGTTCCGGTGCGGCGTGCTGCTCCGAAAAACGTCGGCGCAAACGCCGGAACGGGTTCCTACGAAGGGCGGCGTCCCCAGCAGGAGACCATCACCCAGGCGGTATCGGTGAAGGCAGGGTCGTCCAGGTGGGCGACCGCAGCCGCGATCTGCTCGGCCGTCATGAGTCCGGTGTCGATGAGCGCGGGGGTGGCCTGCGTGAAGCACTGGCGCCAGAACGCGTCTTCTGTCTCATCCGTCCCGCACACGGCGACGCGTACGGTCATGCCGACGTCGGTGAGGCCCGAACGGGCCATGGCTGCGGGAATGCGGCGGGCCCAGGTGTGGTCGGTTCCCTGGGTCCGAGCCAGCAACTGCTGGCACGCCTCCAGCAGTTCGGCGAACTTCGGATAGGGGGAAGCCGCGGCCGGGAGATAGGTCGGGTCCTCGAGGACGATCCATCCTCCGGGCACGAGCCAGCCGGCCATCCGGTCGAGGACGTGCTCCGGATCGGGGATGTGGCTGAGCAAGGCCCGCGCGTGCACCAGGTTCTGAGAACCTGCCGGGAAGTCGTCACGCATGACGTCGTGCCGCGCGACCGTCATATTGGCCGGCGTGGGGCGCTCGCTGAGGAATGCGACGTCGAGGTCCGTGGCCGTCACACGGCCGTCGGGGCAGCGGGCGCTGAGCCAATGGGCGATTGAACCGGCCCCGGCCCCGGCCTCGACGCAACGCCAGCCCGCGGCGACACCGAGCCGTTCGAAGATGGTGATGGTGGTGGGATCGCTGAGCTCTTCCAGCAGACGCAGTCGTTCGCGTTCGCCTCCCCTGGCGTGGGCGAGGACACCGTCCTGGTAGACCGGGGCGCTCATCATGCACCGTCCAGGTGTTGGGCCACGACGGGCGTGAAGTCCCCGATGCAGGTCAGCTCCAGGCGGTTGCCCACGGGGGGCTGGAAGTAGAGCACGGACCGGCCACCCGCCTCCTGGTTTTCATGGGGGTTGTGGCCACCGCCGTCCGGGCGCATGGCCAGCTGGCCGGTGAGCAGTGACCGCAGCTCGCTGAGCAAGCTCCTGCTCGGCGTGTCGACCATGAGAGCCGTGTGACGTTCCTGATGGAGCCGGCGCTCACATTCGACGACATGCTTGGTAGCGACGGTCGGCGGCAGGCAGAACACTTCCACGCCGGCCGTGTCGTGGGCGAAGGCACGGATGATGCTCACGTCGAGCAGCTCGTCGTCAAGGCCGTAGCGGTGTGCGAGACGCCGGCGTACGACGACGCTGGGCACTTCGGACGTTGTTCTCCACTGGCACCCCAGGAGGTGGGTGTGTACGTCGTCGACGGCGGCGGGGAACACGAGCGTGGCGACGTGGTCGACGCGGCAGTGCGCGGCGATGGTGTCGATGGCCGCCTGTTCCATATCCGCACCATCCGTCATGCCGCGCAGCACACCGGGCACGTCGGCTTCAGCGGCTTGGCGTAGCAGCCGGTCCAGCTCGACCGCATCGGCAGGATCCAGGACGGTCACGGCTGCCTACCCGGATCGGTCATCGGGCTGTTCCACTCGCGCATCAGCGCGACCAGCCGGCCGCAGTAGCTGCGCTCCGCCTTCACGTAGCGGCTGCCTCCGGCGCCGAACGACCACGCGACGGCGTTCATCTCCTCCTCATCGTGCGAGGGAGCTCCGCTGAAGAACGCGGCCAGCCGGTCATTGAGGCGTGGGAACTGCCCGGCAGGCAGCCGGAGGGCATAAATGCCGACGCGCTCGACCTGCCCGGTGGAGATGCGCAGCGTCACCGAGAACGTGTGCCCGTCCGGGGCCGTGAAGTCGACCATGTCCTTGAAGGTCGTCTCATCCGGCGGCGTGCTCCGGGACAGGGCGAGCAATCGCGCGGCCGCCTTCGGGCTGAGCCCTTCCTGCACGCGGAAGTACAGGTTCGCCGTATCGTGCTGGTAGTCCACGGCTACGTGCCGCACCGACGTCAGGCCCAGCTCGCGGAAACCGCCGTGATGCCGGCGGATCGTGTCCGGGACTCCGGGGGCGCCAAGGACCTCCTCGAGGGGCCGGATCCCGCCCAGGTACACCCACGTCTTGGCCAGGCCCCGGACCGCGTCGAAGTCGCACAGCTGCGTCGACCCCTCGTACAGCGAGCTCCATGCCGAGATCAGACTGGCCGTCTGGTTGTGGGGGCCGAGGAGTCCGGTCTGCGCCGCGATGCTCACGGTGTCGACGGGAACGCGTTCGTAGAAGCGGTAGTTCAGCACACCGTCGGGCTTGTCGGTGGTGCGCCACAGGACGGCCCCGCGGTGGAAGCTCTCCTCGTACGCGTCCAGCACCCGGCGTGTCATCGCCTCGGAGTAGTCGATGCCCAGCAGGACCGTGGTCGCCTCGATGTCCTTGAGGAACCGAGACGGAGAGAAATCGACAGCAGACCCCATCAGAGGGTCCCCCCGTTCGTCTGTGTGGGAATGCAACTGCGAATGGACCTGGGGTTCCTTGAAAGTCAGCGGGGCTGACCGCTGAACTGTGGAAGGCCGGGGATCACAACCGCGCCTCCAGCCGGTGCATGGATGAGCTCGACCTCGCACGGCTCAGGCCGAGGCACCCGGCACCCCCAGATCACCAGTCCTGCGGTGATCCAACCATCTCAAAGATCATTTCGCCAGGGGTTGCCAACCCGATGTCAGCGGGCTGAGGTGAGTTCGGCGAGTCCGGCGGGGCCCGACCGGGGGAACGCTGATTGGACGACAGCGGCCGATGCGGGCGCCGCCGCGAAGGGTCGGCGCCCCTCGCGGCGGCGCTACTTCGCCAGGAAGGCGAGCAGTGCCTCGTTGACCTCGGCAGCATGGGTCCACAGCGGGCCGTGCGGCGCGTCGGTGAGGGCCATCAGATCACCCCAACTGGCTTGCGTGGCGGCGAGGCTGGGCCAGGCTCGTGGCACTGCCAACGGCGCTCGGCAGCGCGATCTTCGAAGCCCCCGCCTCCAGGAGGAGAACCTGGATGTCCGGGTCCTGGGTGAGCCGAGCGGCAAGCACGCAGCCGGCTGTGCCCCCGCCCACCAGGATGATGTCGTAGCTGGACCGAACGTTCACGGTGCTGCGTCCTCGGCGCGGCGCTGTCGCCCGGGTCAAAGGGCCAGCCCGCCCGGGCCGTCGGTGCCTCACGGCGGCATGGGCGGGCCGGGAACGGCTGCGTCAGGTGGTCACCGCGGTGGCGTTGATGGTGACCGGGATGTTGCCGCGGGTGGCCTTGGAGTAGGGGCAGAGTTGGTGGGCGGCATTGCCGAGTTCGACCGCGGTCTCCTGGTCGACTCCGCCGAGTTCGAGGTTGAGGACGGCGCTCAGTCCGAACTCGCCGTCGTCGCTGTGGGTCAGGGTCGCCTCGACCGTGATGGCGGTGCTGGTGAGCCGGACCTTGCGTGCGGCGGCGGCGCGGCGGACGGCGCCGAGGAAGCAGGCGCCCCAGCCGGCCGCGAACAGCTGCTCCGGGTTGGTGGCACCACCGGCGCCGCCCAGCTCCTTCGGGATGGCGAGGGAGGTGGCCAGGTGGCCGTCGCTGGCGACGATCTGCCCGCCGTTGCGGCCCTCTCCCGTCACCGTGACCACACCGGTGTAGCTGACTGCCATTGTCCTGACTCCTTGTTCATGTCGATCCGATGAGGCGTCCGCCATCACCGGTTTAACTGGTTACACGCTCTGTTGAATGGTTGCAGTGCTTTCGCGTACCACGGTGACGCGAGCCGGTGGCCTGCCTGACCGTCGGCCCCTCAGCCGTGTCCGGCGAACCGCTGGTCCTGTACCGCGACGAGGCGTTCCATGTAGTCCACGCCGGTAGCGCCCACACCGAAGGCCGACTCCGCCCAGTCCTCCGTCGTGGCCATCAGGACCTCGCGCGAGATGGGAAGTGACCTCAATCGCGTGCGCAGCATGGCGGCCACCCCGTTGAACCGAGGGCCGATCTCGTCCATGAACTCCAGCACGGCGGCATAGCCGCCGCCGGCAGGTGCGATCCGATCGACAAGGCCCTGCTCCTCGTGCCAGCCGACGGGGTGTTGCTCACCCCACCCGATCAGGCGCTCCGTTGTCCGTCGGCCGGCGCGCACAGCGGTGAGCGGGTACGCGCCCATCCCGGGGAACAGGTTGAACCTGATCTCGGGGAACCCGAGGCGCACCTGTTCCTCCGCCAACACGAAGTGGTGTGCGAGGGCGCACTCGTATCCGCCACCCAGCGCATGGCCGTCGACGAGCGCGATGCTGATCGCTCCCGTGCCGAAGCCGTGCATCGCCTCATCGATGCAGTCGACACAGGCGCGGGCGTACGCCCGCAGTGTCTCGCGGTCACCTGAACGGATCGAGCGGGCGAACAGGTCCAGGTCGCCGCCCGCGTTGAACATCCCCGGGGTGCAGGAACCGGTCACCCAGAACCTGACCGGCAGCGCGGTCTCCCGCACCAGCCGAGCCAGTCGCAGGATCTCGGCGAGCAGCACCGAGTTGAACGACGGACGCGGTTCCGCACTCATCATCATCCAGACCACCTGGCGCTCGCTGTCGTAGCGCGCGATCAGCTGGTTGAACTGCCCTTCCGCGCCCAGGCGCTGGGTGTGGTCCAGAAGCTTGATGTCCACCCTGGGAACTCCCTACTTGGCGAGGAAGGCGAGCAAGGCCTGGTTCACCTCGTGGGCGTGGGTCCACAGCAGTCCGTGCGGGCCTCCTTCGACCTCCACGTACTCCGCGGTCGGCAGCGCCTTGTGGAACGGTCGGGCGGTGGCCTCGACAGGCAGGATCCGGTCGGCCGTCCCGTGCAGGATGAGCGCCGGAACGTCAACCTTGGGGATGTCGGCACGGAAGTCGGTGCCCCAGGTCAGCGGGGCGGCTGCCGCAGCGTGCGCGCCGCCGCTCGCGGCGGTGTTCCAGCTGTCGCGCAAGGCCTCCTGCGAGATCCGGCCGCCGAGGTTCTCGTCCAGGTTGTAGAAGTCCCTGAAGAACGCCGTGTAGTAGGCGTAGCGGTCGGCTGACACGGCGTCGCTGACCTGCTGGAAGAACTCGGCGGGAGCCGCGCCGTCGGGGTTCTCCGGACCCTGCAGGAGCCACGGCTCCAAGGACGCCAGGAAGGCGACCTTCGCGATCCGGCCGGTGCCGTAGGTACTCGCGTAGCGGGCGACCTCGCCGGTGCCCATGGAGAAGCCGACGAGGATCGCGTCGTCGAGGTCCAGTGCCGTCAGCACCCGGTCCAGGTCGGCGGCGAAGGTGTCGTAGTCGTAGCCGGTGCCCGGCCGGTCCGAGCGACCGAAGCCGCGACGGTCGTACGTGATCACCCGGTAACCGGCGCCGAGCAGTGCTGCGGACTGCTTCTCCCACGAGTCGCCGCTGAGCGGGAAGCCGTGGATGAGCACGACCGGCTGCCCGGCCCCGTGGTCCTCGTAGTACAGGTTGATGTCGGCGGAGTTCTCCTGCCCGACGGTGATGAACGGCATGCTGGGTCTTCCTTCGATGAACGAGTCGTCGGTTGTCGGCCGGAGGTGCCGACGTCCTTCACTCTCCGCCCAGCGGGTGTGCCTTGGGATCAGTCACATGACGGTCAACCCGGCCCGCACATGTTTGGGTCATCCTTGCGTCGCACCGGTGTCCGCGCACGTGTGAGACCGCGGCCACCCACTCCAAGTTGTTCGGGCCGGGGGGAGGTTGGGTGTTCCGGATGACCCCGCAGGACGGGGGTACCCGGGTCGACGTTCAGCTGACCAGGACGCCGAGCACCCTGAAGGGAAAGCTCCTGGCGTCGCTGCTCCCCGCCGCGCACGCTCACTGTCCCGCCGGGAAGTCGGCGGCGGCGCTCGCCCCGGCCTACCTGCGCAAGGTCCTCGCCCAAGCGGCTGGCGATCTCCTCCCGCCGCGGGATCGACGGCGCCCTCGCCGATCGATGAGCGCCGTCGCCCGCCGGTACCGTCACCGTCAGGTTCGGGGCCCTGCCGCCGGTCGGCCCAGCCGCCCGTCGACCAGCTCCAGGCGCCGCTCCACCTTGATCGCGTCAAGGAACCGCGCGTCGTGGCTGATCACGACGAAGGCTCCTTCGTAGGCGTTCAAAGCGTTCTCCAACTGCCCGACGCTCACCAGGTCCAGGTTGTTGGTCGGCTCGTCCAGCAACAGCAGATGGGGGGCCGGCTCGGCGTAGAGGACGCACGCCAGCGTCGCACGGAGCCGCTCGCCGCCCGACAGCACGCGTACCGGCAGGTGGATCCGCGGGCCGCGGAACAGGAACCGCGCCAGGATGTTCAGCCGCCGGGCGTCCGGCAGCGACGGCGCGAAGGATGCGAGGTTCTCCGCCACCGTCCGGTCGTCGTCCAGCAGATCCAGCCGTTGCGACAGGTACGCGATGCGGCCGTCGGCGCGCCGGATGGTTCCGGAGTCGGGCTCGAGGTCGCCGTGAACGAGCCGCAGCAAAGTCGACTTGCCGACCCCGTTCGCCCCCGAGAGCGCGATGCGCTCGGGCCCGCGGATGGCCAGATCGATGCCCTCGCCCGCGAATACCTCCGTGTCGCCGAGGAGTTTGCGCAGGTGCTCCCCCTCGAACAGGGTGCGCCCGGCAGGCACCCGCGTGTCCGGGAGCTCCAGCGCGATGCCCTGCTCGGTGCGCACCGCGCGCGCCGCCTCGTCGGCGCGTTCCTTCGCCTCGCTGACCCGGGCGGCGTGCATCGTCCGGGCGGTGCCCGCGCTCTTCTCGGCGGAGCGCTTCAGACCACCGGCGACGATCCGCGCCAGCCCGGCGTCCTTGAGGTTGCGTTGCGCGTTCCCGGCCCGGCGTTCGGCTCGCTCCCGAGCTTGCTGCATCTCCCGCTTCTCGCGCTTGACCAGCAGCTCCGCAGTGCGGAGGTTGCGTTCGGCGGCCTCCTGCTCGACGGCC
Organism: Kitasatospora sp. NPDC001683; assembly: GCF_053596495.1. Classification (NCBI taxonomy): domain Bacteria; kingdom Bacillati; phylum Actinomycetota; class Actinomycetes; order Kitasatosporales; family Streptomycetaceae; genus Kitasatospora; species Kitasatospora sp. NPDC001683. The sequence continues at coordinate 34,861 of NZ_JBSFGK010000026.1, read as the reverse complement.
ACGGTGTGTTGGTACGCGCTGAAGTTCCCGCCGTAGAAGCGCATTTCGCCTCGGTCCAATTCGGCGATGCGGTCCATGTGGTCCAGCAGTTCGCGGTCATGGCTGACGACCAGGACGCAGCGCCGCAGACCGTCCAGCACCTCGTGGAGCCGGTGCCGGGCCGCGCGGTCGAGGTTGTTGGTCGGCTCGTCCAGCAGTAGGACGTCGGGGCGCTTCAGCAGCAGTGCGGCCAGGCCGAGCCCGACGATCTGGCCCCCGCTGAGCCGGTCGAGCCGGTCGCGCAACGTGACGTGGCCGAGGCCGAGCCGCTCGAGTTCGGTTCGCGCCCGGTCCTCCACGTCCCAGTCGTCGCCGACGACGGTGAAGTGCTGCTCGGCGGTGTCGCCGGACTCGATCGCGTCCAGGGCCGCGATGACGTCGGCGACGCCGAGCACCTCGGCGACCGTCCGGTCGGCCGTCAGCGGCAGATCCTGCGGCAGGTAGCCCAGCACACCCGCCACCGCGATCGAGCCGGTGGTGGCGGTGAGACGGCCTGCGATCAGCCGCAGCAGCGTGGACTTGCCGGCCCCGTTGGGTGCGACCAGGCCGACTCGCTCGGCTTCGAGGCTGAAGGTGAGGTCCCGGAAGACCGGGGTGTCGTCCGGCCAGGCGAACGACAGGTCGGAGACGACGATGGGGGAGTGTGACATGACTGTGCCCTAGGAAAGCCCTGCGGAGCGACGCGCTCGATCACAGGTGAGGTGAAAGGGAGGACGAAGCGGCGCCGAGCAGCGGATCGTCGATCAGAACGCGCTCGGGTGCCCGGACATCTCAGTGCGTGATGTCGTCGTCGCTCAGCATGTCGAAACTCCTTCATAGGGGCGCCTGCAACGCTAACACGCTGCCTTGAGCAGGCACCGGATTTTTTCGAGGTGGGGTGCGCCGGGAGGGCGGAGGGTGGGGACGGGGGAACCGCCCTCCGCCCTCCCGGCGTTCGGGGGCCGCTGGTCGGCGGCGGGATGGTGAGGAGTTGTCAGCGGGTGGCGCGGGCGGCCTTCTCGATGACGCCGGCCACCAGGTCGGGGTGGGACACCGCGACGGAGTGGGACGCGGCCACCTCGGTGGTGTGGGCGTGGGCGCGCTCGGCCATGAACCGCTGGGCGGCGGCCGGGATGTTGAGGTCCTCGGTGGTGACGATGTCCCAGCTGGGTACGGTCTGCCAGGCGGCGGTGGTGGCCTTCTCCGTCAGCGCGGCCTGGGCGATCGGCCGCTGCGACGCGGCCGCCAGCGCGGCCCGGTCGGCCGGGACGTCGGCGGCGAACTGGGCTCGGAACTTGTCCTGCTCGATGTACAGGTCGGTGCCGGTGCTGCCGTCGGCGTTGGTGAACGGCACCGGGTCCAGCGTGCCGGGCAGGGTGGAGCCGGGGAACTGGTTGGTCAGCTGCAGCGCGGACTCGCCGGGCGCGGGCAGGAACGCGGCGACGTAGACGAGGGCCTTGACCCGCGGCTCACCGACGGCGGCCTCGCTGATGACCGAACCGCCGTAGGAGTGGCCGACCAGGACGACCGGGCCCTTGATGTGGTCGACGAGGCTGCGCAGCGCGGCGGCGTCGGAGGCCGGGCCACGCAGCGGGTTGGCGGCCGCGACGACCGGGTAGCCGTCATGGCGCAGCTTGGCGATCACGCCGTCCCAACTGGAGCCGTCGGCGAACGCGCCGTGCTCCAGGACGACGGTCGGCTTCGGGCCGCGGTCGGCCGCCGCCGAGTCGCTCGCCGCGTCAGCGGTGCCGGTGAAGGCGAGGGCGCCGATCGCCACGGTGGCGCCGACCGCAGCGGCCATTCCCGTGATGAACCGCCGCTTGCGACCGTTCTCAATGCTCGACATGGGTCACGCTCCTGAGATGAGGACAACTGGACTTGGTGGCCTTCACTGTCGCCCGCGGCTCGTCCCGGCGGCATCGGTCATGTGACTTCAACCTTCTACGTGTTCGGGCGCCACGCACCGGGTTCACGACCCTCCGTCAGCTGACTGATGTGCCCGAGGCGGTGTGCCGACGACAGTGATGGCGCCGTCCCCGGATGGCGACGAGAGATCATGAATCGACGGCTTCTGCCGCTCGCGGCGGCCGGTGTCATCTATGCGCCGGTGAGCGTGCGGACCCACATCGGATCACCAGTCCCCGGCGGTAGGAGTACACGACCGAGCTGAACGGGGCCGCGAAGCCCGAGCTTGCCGGGAAGGCAGGACGCGGATGCCTTGACGGTCTCCTGGCCGCCTACCCCCATGCTGCGATGGCCGTGGGGCGGCCGGAGCGACGCCTGCGGCTCACGGTCGCGGATCGGTTTGCCCTGCTCAGTCAGTCGGTCGGAGTCAAGTCGCTTCAGGAGGCCGTCGCGGGAACGAGGTTGTCGAGTCCCTGTGCACTGCCCGTCGCGGCCCTGATCGAGCGCGGCAGCATGATGCTCTCGTAGGCGCGGACGGCCTCGTCGACGCTGGATTCGGTGACCAGTGCGTGGGCGAGGTCGGCGCCGTCGAGCATGGCGAGGTTGGCGCCCAGCCCGACGGGTGGCATCAGGTGCGCGGCGTCGCCGAGCAGCGTGACGCCGGGAACGTGTTCCCAGGTGTGCGGGGCGGGCAGGACGAACAGGGGCCGGTGGATGAACCCGTGGTCGCTGTTGCGCAGGAGGTAGTGCAGGCTCTCGTCCCAGTCGTCGAACAAGCTCAACAGATGTGTCCGCACGGCCTGCTGGTCGCCGAGGTCGATACCGGCGGCCTCATGCCAGTCCTTGGGCGCGCGGAGGGCGATGTAGGCGCGGATGTGGCCGTTGCTGTTGCGCTGGGCGACCAGGGTCCTGCCGGCGCCCTTCGCCAGCATCGATCCGTTGCCGACCAGCCGCGCGAGGTCGGGATGGCGGGTGTCGCAGTGGTCGAATCCGGTCTCGACGAAGGTGACACCGGTGTAGTCGGGTACGGCGGGTGACAGAGCCGGGCGCACGCGTGACCAGGCGCCGTCGGCGCCGACCACCAGGTCGAAGTCCTCGGCGGTGCCGTCACCGAAGAGCAGCCGGCAGGTGCCGTCCGCCAGCGGGGTGACGCTGGTGACGGTGCTTTCCCAGCGAACCGTGCCCTCGGTGAGCGAGTCCAGGAGCAGACCCCGCAGCTGGCCTCGGTCGATCTCCGGCCGGCCGCCGCCGGCGGCCGGCCCCTGCCGCGCCAGGAGGGCGGCGGTTGAGAAGTCGAGCACGCGCCACTCGTCTCCTTCGGGGCGGGCGAGGGCGTGGAATCGGTCGAGGAGCCCCGCCGTACCGAGGGCGGCCTGGCCGGTGTCGGGATGCATGTCGAGGGAGCCGCCCTGCGGGCGGGAATCGGCGGATGCCTCGCGCTCGAAGACGGTGACGGAGCGGCCGTGTTGCTGGAGGACTCGGGCGCAGGTGAGGCCGCCGAGGCCGGCGCCGACGATCGCGATGCGGGGATCACGAGCAGAGTTCACGGAAGTGTCCCTCGGGAGGTGGGTCAGCCGCCGGGAGATCCGGCACCACCAAGAAACCACACTCGCTCAATAAGTGCAATGACTACACTTTCACAGTGACTGCACTTCGAGGTACGGTGGGCGAGTGACCGAACCGACCGGGCGCCGCGAGCGCAAGAAGGCCCAGACCCGCCAGTCCCTGGCCGACGCCGCACTCGAACTCTTCCTCGAACGCGGCTACGACCAGGTCGGCGTCAAAGACGTCGCCGACCACGCCGACGTCTCAGTCACCACCCTCTTCAAACACTTCTCCGGCAAGGAAGCCCTGGTCTTCGACCAGGACGACGAACTGGAAGCAGAACTCGTCGCCGCGGTGCGCGAACGCCCCCCGGGCCAGTCGATCCCGCAGGCGCTGCGCGAGCACCTCCTGCTGAAGCAGACTCAGCTCGCCGTCCATGCCACCGACCCGCGGTTCGCCGACTTCACGCGTCTGGTGCAGGAGACCCCCGCGCTGCGCGACTACGCCCACCGCATGTGGACGCGCCACGAAGCGGCCCTGGCCAGGGCCGTCGCCGAGGCGGTGGGTGCGCCCGAGGACGACGTCAGCTGCGCCGCCCTGGCCCGTTTCGCTCTTGAGGCCCGCAGTCTCATCCTGGGGCACGCCGAACCGCGCCGAGCCGCCGACGAGGCCTTCGCGCTGCTCGAACACGGCTGGGCAGCCTCCCATCCGAGCAACTGACCGGGCTGCCAGGCGCCCCGCTGTGCGCGGTGGCGGTGCGCGCCGCTCGGGACCCTCGGTGAGGCCCTCCGCGAGACGTTCGAATGGGGGGAAGGATGCAGCGCAGACACGGGGTCCACGTGATCATGGAGTCTCTACGCTCAGTGATCACGAAGGACGGCCGTGCTCGCGCTGCCGTCTCGACGCTGGGCCCCCGGGGAGCGTCGGCGGGAGCTACGGGACTTCGTGGTACAGCGCGTACCACTCGGCGGGGCGGGGTGTGCGGGAGGACGGGGTGCATGGATCAACTCGGCGCCGCGCTGCGGGCGTGGCGGGACCGGCTGGACCCCGTGACGGTGGGCTTCGCACACGGCTCACCCCGTCGGGTCCCCGGTCTGCGACGCACGGAGCTGGCGACGCTGGCCGGCATCTCGGTCGAGTACGTGGTCCGGCTGGAGCAGGGACGGGTGGCGACACCCCAGAACGAGGGGTGGCGCGAGCTCCAGCCGGGGAACTGCTTGCCGATCCGGGCATCGCAGCGCACCAGGCCGGTCGCACGGTGGCCGCGGTGAGCACGGAGACGCCCTCGGAGTGGACGGTCGCGAAGACCGGCGCCGCCGAGTCACCGACCGGATCGGGCAGCCGTTGCTGGACGGCTACGGCAGCAGCACCGGGCTGACCGTGTTGCCTCCGATCGGCTGCGGGCGCCCGATCGACGGCTTGACGCTGCGGGTGCTGGACGATGCCGACAGGCCGGTCACCCGGGACCGTGGGCGTCCCGACGGCTCTGTCGACGTCACTTCACGAGTTGCGGGTACAGCGTCTCGATGTCCGCTGCGAGGCCGGCCTTGACCGCGTGAAGGACGGGCAGCTCCGGGGCCGTTCGCCTGTCCGGCGAAGAATCATGCAACTGTTCGGAACTTCCGGGAGTCCCGGTCCGACTCATGTGCCGGGTGTCGTCGCCGACGGTGCCCGATACAGGAGGAGGACGGAGCATGCGGCCCATGAGGTGCCGGTCGGATCGGCCGAGATCCGCCGGCAAGGGGTGTGCGCGGTGAGCGCGACGACGGGTCGGGAGGCTCCGCAGACGGTCACGGACCGCTGGAGCCTGGTCGCGGTCGCGGGGATGCTGTCGTTCGTGGCGATGCTCGACATGAACATCGTCAACATCGCACTCGCGGACATCGGCACCGGCTTCCACATATCCGCGCAGACCGCCCAGTGGGTGGTCCTGGGATACCAACTCCCTCTGGTGGCGCTGCTCCTGCCGGCCGGACGCTGGCTGGACGCGGTCGGCACCCGCCCCGCGCTGCTGACCGCCGTCGCCGGGTTCGCGCTGGGCAGCACCGCTGCCGCCGCGGCGCCCTGGGCCGGTGCGCTGATCGCGGCCCGGGTGGTCCAAGGGTCCTTCGGCGCCGTGCTGTTCGTTCTGATGCCGGTGCTGGCGATGCGTTCGGTGCGGCCGGAACTGCGGGGCCGGGCGATGAGCGTGCCGGCGACCCTGGGGCCGCTCGGCGCGGTCACGGGCCCGGCCCTGGGCGGACTGCTGCTCGACCACCTGGGCTGGCGGGCGATCTTCCTCGTCAAGCTGCCGGTCTGCCTGGCGGCCTGGCTCCTCGCCCGCCGTCACCTGCCCCGGGGCGGTGCCCTGGTCAAGCCGGCCCGGACGGAGCTGACTGACGCGGCACTCATCGGCGGGGCCGTCTGCGCGGTCCTCCTCGGACTCACCTTCACGGCGGACGCTCCGGCCTGGCTGCTGCTGGCAGTCCCGGCCGTACCGCTGACCGCGCTGTGGCTGCGGCGCGCGGGCGGACAGCCCGTCAGGTCGGTGCTGCGGGCGAACCGGACGGCAGGCCTGAACGCCGCGGTGCTGGCCATCGCCGGGGCCTTCGCCGTCATGCACTACCTCCTCGCCCTGCACCTGCAACGGGACGAGGCCGCCAGCGCCACCGCGACCGGCCTGACCATCCTGTGCTTCCCGCTCGCCATGGGGATCGGCGGGCCCTTCGGTGGACGGCTGGCGGACCGCTTCGGCGCCCGGCCGACCGCGACCGTCGGGGCTATGCTCACCGCACTGGGCTTCCTGCTGCTCGTGCCGCTCGGCGACACCTGGAGCCTGCCGGACATCGCCTGGCGCCTCGCCCTCGCCGGAGCCGGCATGGGCCTGTACGGCGGTCCGACCCAGGCCATGGTGATGACCTCCGCCACCCCGGCGACGGTGGCCACCGCCGCTTCCACCGTCCAGCTCGCCCGCAGCCTCGGCTTCACCCTCGGCCCGGCCCTCGCCACCGCCACGTGGAGCCTCGGCGGCTCCGGTACGGGTGGCCTGCACCTCGGCCTCGGCGTCGCCGCGGCCTGCGCCTGCCTCGCCGTCCCGCTGCTGGCACTGCACGGCCGCTCGACCGTCGCCAGGGCGGCCTGAGTCCACGCCACCGCCCACTCACGCTTCGACCGTTCTCACTTCTGGAGCCGCGCATGTGCGGAATCACCGGCTGGGTGTCCTTCCACCAGGACGTCCGGCACCGCGCCCCCGTCATCGAGGCGATGACCGCGACCATGGCCCTGCGCGGGCCCGACGCCGGGGGTGTCTGGACCGGCGCCCACGCCGCGCTCGGCCACCGGCGGCTCGCCGTGATCGACATCGAGGGCGGCGCCCAGCCCATGGCCGACCGCCCCGAGCTGCCGCAGGTGGTGCTCACCTACAGCGGCGAGGTCTACAACCACCACGAGCTGCGCGAGCGGCTCCGAAGCAGGGGCCACCGGTTCGAGACGCGTAGCGACACCGAGGTGGTGCTGCGCGCCTACCTGGAGTGGGGCGACGCCCTGGTCGACCACCTGGAGGGCATGTACGCCTTCGCCGTCTGGGACGAACACCAGCAGCGACTGCTGCTCGTCCGCGACCGGCTCGGCGTCAAGCCGCTCTTCTGGGCGGCCGTCGACGGCGGCCTGGCCTTCGGCTCCGAGCCCAAGGCCCTGTTCGCCCACCCCGAACTCACCCCCACCGTGGACGCCGACGGTCTGCGCGAGGCCTACGGCCTGCTGTTCAACACCGGCCCCACCGTCTGGGCCGGCGTCCGCGAGGTCCACCCCGGCGCACTGCTCGTCCTCGACCGCGACGGCATCCGCGAGCGCCGCTACTGGGACCTGACCGCACGTGCGCACACCGACGATCTGGAGACCACGAAGGAGCGGGTCGGCGAGCTGGTCGAGTGCGCCGCCAGATCGCAGCTGGAGGCGGACGTCCCGCTGTGCAGCCTGCTCTCCGGCGGCCTCGACTCCACCGTCGTCACCGCCCTCATCAACGACGAACTCCGGCTCAGGGAAGGCCCGCAGGCCAGGCTCCGCTCCTACGCCGTCGACTACAGCGACCAGGCCGAGCAGTTCACCGGCGACGTCCTGCGCACCGGCCACGACACGCCCTTCGCCACCGAGGCCGGCGCCTTCATCGGCACGGACCACGCCACCGTGATCCTCGACCCGCACGCCCTGCTCGACCCGGAGTACCGCCGGGCCGTCGTCGTCTCCCGGGACTCACCGATCGGCGTCGGCGACATGGACACCTCGCTCTACCTGCTGTTCGGCGAGATCCGCAGGCACTCCACGGTCGCCCTGTCCGGCGAGGCAGCCGACGAGGTCTTCGGCGGCTACCCATGGTTCCACAACCCCAAGGCGCTCGCCGCGCAGGCCTTCCCCTGGCTGCTCGTCACCGGCGACGACGCCGCCATGCCGATCAACCCCGAGCTCGCCGCCCACCTGCGCATCGGCGAGTTCCGCAACGACACCTACCGCAGCGCGCTCGCCGCGGTCCCGCACCTGGACGACGAGACGCCCGAAGAGCACCGGCAGCGCGAACTGCAGCACCTCTCGCTGACCCGCTGGCTGCGCCAGCTGCTGCACCGCAAGGACCGCCTCTCGATGGCCCAGGGCCTGGAGGTCCGGGTGCCTTACTGCGACCACCGGCTCGTCGAGTACGCCTTCAACACCCCCTGGGCGATGAAGAACCACGACGACCGCGAGAAGAGCCTGCTGCGCGACGTCGGCCGGGGCATCGCCCCCGACTCGGTGCTATGGCGGCCGAAGAACCACTACCCGGCCACGCACCACCCCGCCTACAACCGCGGCCTCCAGCGGCTGGCCCGCGAGGCGTTGGACGCGCCGCACGTACGGGACATCGCCGACGAGACGGTCATCGAGGCCGCCCTCGACACCCCCGCCGAGCAACTCCAGTGGGGCCACCGGCTCCGCCTGGAACGCGTCGTCGACCTCGCGCTGTGGCTCGACCACCACCGCCCCGCCCTGGCCCTGTGACCATCCCACCCGCCACCCAGAGGAACCGGCATGACCACCCCTGACCATACCGAGGGCCGCTGCCCCGTCACCGGCGCCGCCGCCGGTGAGCCGATCCCGCTCTACGGCTCCGCCTACAAGACCGACCCGTACGACCTCTACCGCCGCATGCGCGACGCCGGGCCCGTCCACAAGGTCCGCTTCCCCTCCGGCATCGCCGCCTGGCTGGTCACCGGCTACGACGCCGCCCACCAGGCGCTCAACGACCCCCGCCTCGGCAAGAACCACGGGCTCGGCAACGACGACTGGCGCGCCCTGGCCTCGATCATGCCCGAGCCCCAGCACTCCCAGCTCCAGGCGCACCTGCTGCACCAGGACCCGCCGGAGCACACCCGGATGCGCCGCCTCGTCCTGGACGCCTTCGCCCCGCGCCGGGTGGAGTCGCTGCGCCCGCGCTTCCAGGAGCTCGCCGACGCCCTCGTGGACGAGCTGCCCGCCGAGGGCGGCGCCGACCTGGTGCAGGGCTTCGCCGCGCACTACCCGTTCCGGGTCCTGGCGGAGGTCATCGGCCTCCCGGCCGAGCTGGCCGCCAGTTTCGACCGGGACTGGGGCAAGGTCGTCCAGCCGGTCGGCCCGCAGGACCCGGGCCGGCCCGCCTACGAGGCCCGGCTGTTCGGCCTGCAGACGTACATCGCCGAGGTCGTCGCCCACAAGCGCGGGCACTGGGACGACGATCTCCTCTCCCGCCTGGTCGTCGCCAAGGACCGCAGGGAGCTGACCCAGGAGGAACTCGACTCGATGATCTTCCAGCTCCTGGTCGCCGGCCAGGAGCCCGTCACCAACCAGATCACCACCATGCTGATCACCCTGCTCCGCCACCCCGACCAGCTGGAGCGGCTGCGCGACGACCCCGCCCTGATGCCCCGGGCGATCGAGGAACTCCTGCGCTACGACAGCGCGTTCGAGCTCACCACCTGGCGGTTCTTCGCCGAGGACAGCGACCTGCACGGCACCCGCATCCCGGCCGGCGACTCCGTCATCGTCTCGCTGTGCGCGGCCAACCGCGACGGCAAGCAGTTCCCGAACGCCGACACGCTCGACCTGGAACGCAGCCCGAACTCCCACCTGGCCTTCGGGCACGGCATCCACTTCTGCCCAGGGGCCGCCCTCGCCCGCGCCGAGCTCCAGATCGCCCTCGCCACCCTGCTGGCCCGCCTGCCCGGCCTGCGGCCCGCCGGCTCCCTCGACGACCTCACCTGGATCCCGGCCGTGCTCGCCCGCGGCGTCAACCGGCTCCCGGTCGCCTACGACAAGCGCACCTGACCGACCCGGCCACCGCCGGTCGACCCACCCCGCCCGACCAGGGCGGCCCGGCACCCGCCTCCCGTCGGGACGAGCGGCGCCGGGCCGCCGTCCCGCCATGCCCTCACGGAGGAGACGCATGCCCACCGAATCCGTCACGGGCAGTTTCAGACCCGTCCGACAGACCTGCGCCGCCGTCCTGGAACTGCTGCTGCCCCACCGCCGTGCCACCGACACCGCGGTCCCGGCCGACGTCGACGACTTCCCCGAACAGCTGCGGCAGCTGGCCGAGTTCGTCGAGGCGGGAGACCGGATCGTCTTCACCCTGCCGGGCTTCCCGTGCAAGTCGCCCAGCCCCGCCAAGGTCCTCGGACACCTCCCCGACGAGGGCGAACGCCTCTCCCTCACCTTCCTCGAGGACCTCTGCCGGGCGGTCGGCGAGGTGTACGAGCCGGGCGCCCGGATGGAGATCTGCTCCGACGGGCACGTCTTCGGCGACCTGATCCGGGTGCCGGACCCGCACATCGACGCCTACTCCGACGAACTCGCCGCCCTGATCCGCCGCGAGGGCCTGACCCGCCTGTCCGTCTTCGACCTGCGCGACGTGCTCGGCGACCTGCCGTACGACGAGAAGCGCGCCCGGGTGCACGACGAGTACGCGCCCACCGTCGAGGAACTGCGCGCCGAGGTGAGACGCGACGAGCACACCCTCGCGCTCTACCGGGGCATCACCCGCTTCCTCACCGAGGACACCGTGGACTTCACCGGCACCAGGTCCGCCCTCCAGCGCGAGTGCCGCCGGCGCGCCTACGGGGTCATCCAGCGCAGCCGCGCGTGGGGCGACCTCATCGCCGAGCACCACCCCCGCACCGTCCGCCTGTCCATCCACCCCCAGCCGCGCGGCGCCGCCAAGTTCGGCATCCGTCTGCTCGACGCCACCGACGCCTGGACCACCCCCTGGCACTCCACCGTCCTGCACCGCGCCGACGGCAGCTGGCAGTTGATGCGCCGGGCCGACGCCGAGCAGCAGGGCACCCTGGTGCTGCGTGACGGTCGGCCGAGCCACTTCGAGGAGTCCTGAGCCCTGCCGGCCGACACACCACGCCCCCTCGCTCCCATCGGGAACCAGGGGGCGGTCCGGCGGTCCTACACCGAGGCAGTCGGCTCCCCGGCGGTGGTCCCGCCGGCGGTCACGGGGCGGCCTGCCGGTGGTCGAAGGCGATCAGCGGATCACCGGTCAGCGGATGTTCCACCACCGCGGCCCGCACGCCGAACACCTTCGCCAGCAGCTCGGGCGTCAGCACCTCCCGTGGCGTGCCGGAGGCCACCAGAACGCCCTCGTGCAGGACGTGCAGCCGGTCGCAGAGCGAGGCCGCGGCGTTCAGGTCGTGCAGCGAGATCAGCGTGGTGCGGCGCTGCTCGCGCAGCAGGGCCAGCAGCTCCACCTGGTGCTGGACGTCGAGGTGGTTGGTCGGCTCGTCCAGCACCAGTACGTCCGGCTGCTGGGCGAACGCCCGTGCCAGCAGCACCCGTTGCCGTTCTCCGCCGGACAGCTGCGCGAACCGGCGGTCCGCGTGGGCCCCGAGGCCGACCCGCTCCAGTGCCTCGGCGACGGCGGCCCGGTCCCACTCGTCGTCCCCGGCGAAGGCCCGCTTGTAGGGGGTGCGGCCCATCGCCACGACCTCGCGGACGGTGAACTCGAAGTCCGAGCCGCGCTCCTGGGGCAGGGCCGCGATGTGCCGGGCGGCCTCGGCCGGGGCCAGCGAGCGCACGTCCCGCGAGGCCAGCAGGACCCGCCCCGCGTTCGGACTCAGGTGCCGGTAGACGGTGCGCAGCAGGGTGGACTTGCCGCTGCCGTTCGGCCCGACCAGGCCGGCGATCTCGCCCTCGGCGGCGATCAGGCCGACGTCGGAGAGCACGTCGCGCCCACCGAGGGCGACGGACAGTTCCTCGATGGCGATCCTCATCCGCGCTCCAGCCGTCGGTCGAGCAGGTACAGCAGGACGGGTGCGCCGATGACGGCGGTGACGACGCCGATCGGCAGCTCCTGCGTGTCCAGGGCAGTGCGGGCGACGGTGTCCACCACGACCAGCAGGACGGCACCGGTCAGGGCGGACAGCGGCAGCAGCCGGCGGTGGTCGCCGCCCACGACGAGCCGGCACACGTGCGGCACCAGCAGGCCGACGAAGCCGATCGCGCCGGAGACCGCGACCAGGACCCCGGTCAGCAGGCTGGTGACGGCGAACAGCTCGCGGCGCAGCCGGGCGGTGTCGACGCCGAGGCCGGCGGCGGTCTCGTCGCCCATCAGCAGGGCGTTGAGGTGCCGGGCCCGTGCCTGGAGGACCAGCCAGCCCAGGACGACGGCGGCGGCGGGCACGGCGAGCTGGTCCCAGGTCGCGGCGCCGAGGCTGCCCATCAGCCAGAACAGCACGCCCCGCGTCTGCTGCTCGTCCCCGGCCTGGAGGACGAGGAAGCTGGTGAACCCGGAGAGGAACTGCCCGATGGCCACCCCGGCCAGCACCAGGCGCATCGGGGCGAAGCCGCCGCCGCGCCGGGCGATCGCCCACACCAGGGCGAAGGCGGCCAGCGCGCCCGCGAACGCGGCGGCCGAGACGCCGAACCCGAAGGCGAAGCCGGTGCCCGCGCCGAGGACGATGACGGCGACGGCGCCCAGCGACGCGCCGGAGGAGATGCCCAGCAGGTACGGATCGGCCAGCGGATTGCGCACCAGTGCCTGCACGGCGGTGCCGACCAGGCCCAGCCCGGCGCCGACGAGTGCCGCGAGCAGGGCACGGGGTACGCGCAGCTGCCAGACGATCAGATCCCGGGTGCCGGCCTCGGGCGCCGTCCCGGTGATCCGGTGCTCCACCACGGTCCAGACCTCCCGGACCGGGATGTCCACGGAACCGAACGAGACCGCCAGCGTGAGGGCGACGACCAGCGTGGTGACGAGAGCGGACGCGACGAGGCCGGCCCGCGCGGTGCGCGCGGGCCGGCGGACGGGCGCCGCGGCGGGTGCGGCCGTCACTACTGGGCGTCCTTGACGAGGTCCGGGAAGAGGGTGTGGGCGATCTGCTGGACGGTGTCGGCGTTGCGGGTGCCGGCGATGGTGGTCACCTCCGAGCCGATGCGGACGAAGTGCCCCTCCTGGACGGCCTTGAGGCCCTTGGTGGCGGGGAACTCGCGCAGGAACTTCTCCGCGTCGCCGAACGCCTTCTTGTTCTCGGCCTCGCTGCCGCGGTTGCGGACGCCGAGCTGGATCCAGTCCGGGTTCTTGGCGACGACGTCCTCCCACGAGACGGGCTTGAAGTCGCCGTCGCAGTCGCCGAACACGTTGCGGGCACCGGCGAGGGTGATCACGGCGTTGCCGACCTGCCGGTTGCAGACCGCCATCGGCTGCTTGGTGCCGGCGTCGAAGTCGAAGAAGAAGTAGCCGGGGCGCTGGTCCGCCGCCACACCGGCCAGCGCGGTCTTCACCGACCCGACCTTCTTCTCCATGTCCGCGACCAGCGCATCCGCCTTGGCCGAGGTGCCGGTGACCTGGCCCAGGCTCCTGATGTCGCCCTCGACGCCGGAGAGCTCCTGCTGCGGGGCCTTGGCCATCGCCGCGCAGGCGGTGGAGTGCAGGAACACCCGCTTGATCCCGGCGGCCCGGTACTCCTGGTCGGTCGGCGTGGTGCCCATCCCGCCGCCCATGCCGCCCATGGCGGCGAAGGTCTCCACGTACAGGTCGGCGCCCGAGCCGAGCAGCTTCTCCTTGGGGATCACCATGTCCCCGAGCACCGGCACCTTGGCGCCGGCGTCGGCGATGTCGGCCGGCAGCGCGCCCTTGCCGGGCGGGAAGCCCGTCCCGGTCACCCGGTCACCCGCGCCGAGCCGCAGCAGCATCTCCAGGCCGGACGCGTTGCTGGTGACGATCTTCTTCGGCGCCGAGTCGAACACCGTCTCCTTCCCGGCGCAGTCCGTGACCTTGACCGGGAACGCCGCCGCGGCCGACGGCGCCCCGGCAGCGGGTGCGGACGTGGCCGCCGCTCCCGCGTCGCCGGTCTTGGCACCTCCGCCACTGCCGCATCCCGTCACGAGGACGGCGACGGCGGCGGCCATGCCGCACAACACACGAGAACGCATGGAACTCTCCTGGGAAGATCCGGGTGCAGGGGCCGACGGTTGAGGCCCGGCACTGGTAGTCGGACGCGACACCGGAAAAGTTCCGTGCATGTCCGGGGTTCTTCCCCGGCTCCCCGCACGGCGGTGCGGCGGGTGGTGTCATGATGTCCGGCCATGTCTGACTCCGGAACCCGCCGCCGAGCCTGTGCCGGTGCGCGCCGCCGCGCTCGACCTCCGCGTTCTGCGGGCTCTGCCCTTCGCCAGGACTTCACCGTCGACCTCGGCGCGCTGCCCGACGGCACCGACAAGGTCGTCTTCAAGGCCCTGCAGACGTACAGCGACGGCAACATCGTGCGCTGGATCGAGGAGGCCCAGGACGGTCAGAAAGAGCCGGAGCACCCGGCCCCGGTGCTGCACCTGACCGCGGCCACCGGCGGCGACGCCACGCCGGCCGCGAGCGCAGCCGCGAGCGCCCCGGCGGCGAACACCGCCGCGGCCCCGGCGGTGAGCACGGCGGCGGCGAAGGCGAGCAGCAGCGACTCCACCGCCCGCACGCTCGGCATCGCGGGCATCGCCGTCGGCGTCCTCGGCGCCGTGACGGGCGTCGTGCTCGGCCGCCGCAGCCGCAAGGCCGGCGGCTCCACCGCCTCGGCGTGACCGTCCGGGGCCGGTGCGGGGCTCCTCCCGCACCGGCCCCCACCGAGCCTCCCACCGGGCGGGGTCGATCTCAGAAGGCCGTGCCATACACGGCCGCGCGGAGCCCGGGATAGCGCTTCGCACGGCGCGCGGCGGTGTTCACCGCCTTGCTGCCGACGCTGTCCGTCGGCGGTCACGTCCTGCTGACCGGTATCCCGTTGCCGGGAACCGTCATGGCCATCGCCGCCGTGGCCGTCCTCGGCGCCGCCGCGAAGCATCGACCGCTGGATCGAACTGCCCCAGGGCGGCACCGAGCCCGAGCACCCGGCGCCCACCCCTCAAGCTCGCCGCCGCGCCGGGAGCGACCCCGGTCGGCACGCCGTCCGCAGCGCCCACGGCGTCCGCAACCCCGTCGACGTCGCAGCCGCCGCAGTGCCCGGCCCCGTGACGCGGGAGCCGGGCAGCGCGGCTTCTAGTCGACGTGCAGGGTGAGCTCGGCGGTGTGCAGTTGTCCGGCGGTCTGGAACTGCAGGAAGACTCGCCAGTTGCCCGGCTCGGCGAGCAGGGCCTGGAAGGTCAGCGTGGGCCCGCCGTGGTCGCCGTTGACGGTGTTCGCCGGGTGGAGGTGGGCCAGTGCCTGGTCGCCTTCGTGGAAGGCGGTGAGGTGGGCGTAGCTGTCGAGGTAGGGCTGGAGGTCGGTGACCGGGCGGCCGTCCTGGCTGACGGTGGCGGTCAACTGGTGTGCGCCGGCCATCGGTTGGGCGTACAGGGTGACGGTGTAGCCATCGACGGTGGTGCTGTCGGTCGGGGCGGGCAGGGGTTTCGGGACGACCTCGCCCGGCACCGTCACGGTGCGGCTGAGGACGAGCTCTGTGGCGTGGGGGCCGGTGTTCGGGATGAAGTCGGCGTACAGCCGCCAGGTGCCCGGAGCGAGGGCGGCGAGATCGGCGGTCCAGGTGCCGTCGTCGGCCATGTCCGGGTGCAGGTGCTGGAAGCCGGTGAGATCGGTGCGGATCGCGTAGAAGTGCAGCTTCCTGGTCTGGTGGACGGCGAAGTCGGTGACCGGGGCGCCGTCAGGGCCGGTGACGGTGAACCGGAAGGCCGTCGGCCGCCCGGCGGGCACGCCGCAGGTCGCGATGTTCAGCCGGTAACCGTCCTGCTCGGCCGCGAGGCCGCGGGCGAGGCCCTGGGCGGCGCCCGCCGTGTGCGCCATCCCGGGCATCTCCGGCATGCTCGCTGCCGTGGCCTGCGGGGAACCGGAGGGAGCCGAGGGGACGGACACCGCCATCCCGAGAACGAGCAGTGGGGGCACGCAGGACGCGAGCAGCCAACCTCGGGAGAACGGACGAGGAGAGGTGGTCATCGGCAGGTCTTTCCCGTAGCGGGCGCGCCGGAGAGGGCGCCGTCCGGGGCCGAGGGGATTCGGCCTCCTTACAACAGGAGACCGGTGACGGTCAGCGCGATAACCGAAAGTCGCGACGGAAGCGCAGAGCCCTCCGCGGCACCGACGGCGGTCGGGCCACGGAGGGCTCAGCCTGTGGCCGGGGTGTCGGCCCGGCCTCGGCGGAGCGGAGGCGGTCCGCCGGGGAGGATCACCCGGACAGGTGGAAGGCGAAGGGGCGGCGTGGTGCTTGGGGTGGTGCAGTTCCAAGATCTCGGCCGACATCGCCCGCTCGAGCGCGGAGTAGTCGTACGGCAGGTCGGGAAGCGAGTACGTGCCCATGGCGGGACACAGTTCCGCTCGACGGACGTGGTGGTCGTGCCGGGTCTTCGGTGAGTTGGCGTTTCCTGGGGCGGTGCTCGGGCGTTGATTCGATGGAGTGTCCAACTGCCGTGATCAGGAGAAGAGATGACAGAGCCGACCGTGAACCGCCCCGGCGCGCCGACTGCCGCTTCGGAACGTCCCCGGCTCGCGCGCCGTGCCCTGCTGGGCTCGGTTGGCGCCGCCGCGGCGGCTGGTGCGATCGGCGCCGGAGGGAGGGCTTCGGCCGTCCCCTCGGGCGCCCTGGTGCCTGCGTTCGCGCCGAGTACCGGGGCGGTGGCCGATGAGGCGGTCAGTCGCGCCCTGGCGCGAGAGATGCTCATGGTCGGTGAGGACGAGCAGAGTGATCTGACGCTGGAGTATCTGCGGATTCTGATCGACGGCCGGCTGCCTGCACGTACGGGCCGCAAGCGGGTGCTGGTGGTGGGCGCGGGAATCGCGGGCCTGACGGTTGCGACGCTGCTCAAGCAGGCCGGCCACGAGGTGGTCGTGATCGAGGCCAATGCCAGCCGGGTGGGGGGACGGATCAAGACCTTCCGCCGGATCTTCTCGGACCCGCTGCTGCACGCCGAAGCCGGTGCGATGCGTCTGCCCGACTTCCACCCGCTCGTCCTGGGCCTCGCGGACAAGCTCGGCCTGAAGCGGCGGTTGTTCTACAACGTCGACGTCCAGCCGGGCAGCGGTCCGTCCGGTGCCGTGCCACCGGTGACGTACCGTTCGTTCACCGGGGAGAGCTGGAGCAACGGCCCGCAGGGGACGTTCACCGCTCCTGCGGCCGCTTTCCGTTCCCTGATCTCGGTCAACGGCACCACGACCTCCCGTGCGGCGTACTCGAAGTCTCCCGCCGCGGTCAACCGTTCCTTCGGCGCGCGGTTCGACTCCACCACTGCCGCCGCCCTGAACAAGGCGTTCGAGAAGGTCACCGTCCCGGACGGCGACATCCGCTCGCGGCTGGACGCCTGGACCGGCGTCTTCCGCACCTACGGCTACCACTCCACCCGCCGGTACCTGCGCGAGGAAGCCGGCTGGGACACGGCGTCCGTGCAGGCCGTCGGCACCCTGGAGAACCTCACCTCGCGCCTGCACTACTCCCTGATCCCGACCCTGATCGATCACGCGGTCATCAGCCCCGCCAACCGCTACTGGGAACTCGAGGACGGCACCGCCGCGCTCACCGACGCCCTGGCCGCACCGCTCACGGACGAACTGCGCCTGGGGCGCCGGATGACCCGCCTGCGGCAGGAGGCGGGAAAGGTCACCGTCGAAACGGTCGCGGAGAGCGGGGACGAGGAGTCCTGCGACGGCGCCCCCACCCCCGGGACCGAGGTGTTCGAGGGCGACTACGCGATCGTCACCATCCCCTTCAGCGCGCTGCGGTTCTGCCGCATCGAGCCGCTGATGTCCTACCCCAAGCGCCGGGCCGTCGCGGAGCTGCACTACGACAGCGCCACCAAGGTCCTACTGGAGTTCCACCACCGCTTCTGGGAGCAGGGCCCGGACGGCTTCACCGGCGGCGGCTGCGTCAGCGACAGCGCCAGCCGCTTCACCTACCTGCCCTCCCACGCCCCGCAGGGGTCCCCGGGTGGCGTCGTACTCGCCTCCTACACCTGGTCCGACGATGCCGCACGCTGGGACTCCCTCACTCCGGGCGAGCGGTACGCCTTCGCCCTGGACGACCTGGAGCGCCTGTTCGGCCCGCGCGCACGACGGGAGTTCACCGGTGTCGGCGCCACCCAGTCCTGGGCCCGGGCCCGCTACGCGCTCGGCGAAGCCGCCATCGTCACCCCCGGCCAGCTGCACGAGCTCCACCCGGCGACCCGGACCCCGGAAGGACGCGTCCACTTCGCCGGCGAGCACACCAGCCTCAAGCCGGCGTGGATCGAGGGGGCCCTGGAGTCCGCGGTGCGTACCTTCCTCGAGGTCCATCAGCGCTGAACGGGGCACGGACGCCGCGGGACGCCCTCGTGACGTGGTGGTGCGACGCGGTTGCTCACACAACTGGACGCGGTTCGTTGATCCGACGGCGGCCGGATGGTGCGTAACCGAATTGGAATCGCGGCCCGGAGATCACGCGGGTTGCGTCGTGTCAGCTGCCGTGGGGAGGCGCGCCTGCCGAACGGCCGGGTGCGTAGTCGTGTCGACGGTCATGTGACGCATGCCTGTGCGTAGGGCTCCCTGCCACAGTGAGGTGCATGAGGCCGCCTGCGGCGGCGTGTCCTGACGCTGGGAACGGCCGCGGGCCTCGCCGCCGCCACACCCGCTCGCGACCGGGCCGTCGAGGCGGGTGTCGGCCTCGACCGCGCGATGGATGTGCGGGTCCTGCTGCTTTCCGGGTCGCGATTCGACAGGAGAAAATCGATGACGACGATGTCCTGGCATATCCAGGCCGTCTCCCCGATGCCTCTGAGGGATGAGGAGTTTTTCCATCTGGCACGGGCGGTCGACGATTCGATGATGATCACCAGCGATGGTGACGAGATCCCCTTGAAGGCGAGCGACCTCGTTTTCTGCGATCCTGGCCGGTCTCGCACCCCGCGGTTCGCCGATGACGGCCGGGTTGCTGTCCTTCGTCTGCCCCGTCGCCTTCTGGAGCTGTCGGAAGCGGACTGCGATCGCCTCACGGGAATGATCTCGGGAGGCGGTGACGGCTTGGGTGCACTGGTGTCGAGCTGTCTGGCCGAGCTCACCACCGGGGTGCAGGATCACAGTCCGGAGACCATCCACCGGCTCACCCGCACCACCGTGGATCTTCTCGTCGTCCTCGTCATGGAACTTCTCCAGACGGAGCGGGAGGACCTTTCGACGGTAGCCCGTAGCGAACTGATCGCGCAGATCCAGAACTACATCGAGAAACACCTGACGGATCCGGACCTCTCGCCGTATTCGATCGCCCGCGCCAACCACATATCGGTCCGCTACCTCCACAAGATTTTCCAGCACGAGGGCATCACGGTGGGTCAGTGGCTGCGGCAGCGCCGGCTGGAATCCTGCAGGCACGACCTGAGGCGCACACCGAACCGCAGGATCGCCGTCTCGGCAGTGGCGAACCGTTGGGGCTTTGTCAGCGCGTCGCACTTCAGTCGCGTTTTCCGGGAAGAATACGGCATGAGCCCCAGCGAATGGCAGGCCCTGTCGCGATCACGGACGGTCGCGGCGGTTGCAGGGCCACGGACGCCCGGCCGGCCGGGAACGCCGCCTCCGAGGGGCGCGCGGGCTGCCGCAGGACACCGCGCGAACACAGGGGTGTCGACTCCCGGCGCTCTCGGCGTTCCTGGCACGGCCTCAATCGGCTCTGCGCCGTGGGGACAGTCGTGTGCACTCCTGGCGCAGTGCCCCCCGCCCGGCGACATAGCGTGGCAACAACGTACGCCCCCGATGCCTTCCTGAGGGTCCGGCGCCGTCACGCCGGTCCCACCGACATCTCACGTACAGGATGGGAGAACCCGCATGCCTGGTGCCGTCGAGCCGGTCCAACCGGTGCTCGAACCGGCGGCAGCCGCCCTCGCGGAAGCCACCACCCGCCCGCCCTACCTGTTCGAGCTGCCCCCGGCGGAAGGGCGCAAGGCCGTCGAGGAGATGCAGGACTGCGGGGTCGCCAAGGCCGTGATCGAGGAGGAGTGGATCACCGTACCGGGCGGTCCGACCGGCAGCGTTCGCGTGCGGGTCGTGAAGCCCGCCTGTACCGAGGGCGCCCTCCCCGTCATCCTCTACCTGCACGGTGCGGGATGGGTGTTCGACGGTGCCCGGACGCACGACCGTCTGGTCCGTGAACTGGCCGTCGGTGTCGAGGCCGCCGTGGTGTTCCCCGAGTACGCCCTCTCACCCGAGGCCCGCTACCCGGTCGCCATCGAGCAGAACTACGCCGTCGCCCAGTGGGTCGTGCGGCAGGGTGCGGCGAAGGGGATGGACGGCACGCGGATCGCGGTCGCCGGTGACTCGGCCGGCGGGAACATGGCCATCGCGCTGACGCTGATGGCCAACGAGCGCGGTGATGTTCCGCTGGTGTACCAGCTGTTGTTCTCGCCGGTGACCGACGCCGCCTTCGACACCGGCTCCTACCACCAGTTCGCCACCGGGTACCTCCTGCGCCGCGACGGCATGCGGTGGTTCTGGGACCAGTACACGACCGACGAGACCGAGCGCGCCCGGATCACCGCCTCCCCGCTCCGCGCCTCCACCGAGCAACTCACCGGGCTGCCACCGGCTCTGATCATCACCGCCGAGGCCGATGTCCTGCGCGACGAGGGCGAGGCTTACGCGGGCAAACTCCGCGCGGCCGGTGTCCCGGTGGTCTCCGTGCGGTTCACGGGTGCCATCCACGACTTCGTGGTGCTCGACGCCCTGCGCGGGACCTGCGCGGCCGAGGCGGCCATCACACTGGCTGCCGACACCCTGCGCGCCGCCCTCTACGGCGCCTGACCCGGTCGCCGGTACGCGCCCCGCGAGGGCAGGCACCGGTGCTCGCGGCATCGTCGGTACGTGGTCGGGAGGCGCATCGGGGGTGTCGGCGAGCGGGGAGGAGCAGGGCTATTCGCCGCCGAGGTCGGCCAGGTGCAGCTGGCCGCGGGAGGTGATGTCGAGCTTCTGGAAGATGCGGCGCAGGTGCTGGCCCACCGTGCGGTGGGAGATGAACAGTCGGGTTCCGATCTCGCGGTTGGTTATCCCGGTCGCCGCCATTCTGGCGATCTGGAGTTCCTGCGGGGTGAGGGTGTCCCCGGTGGGCGGTGCGGCCCTGCGGACTGCTTCGCCCGCCGCGCGCAGTTCGGACCGCGCGTCCTGGGCGAAGACGGTGGCGCCCAGCGCGTCGAAGCTGTCCACGGCCGCCCGCAGGGGTCGGCGGGCCTCCAGGATGCGGCGCTGGCGGCGCAGCCACCGGCCGTAGGACAGCTGCAACTGTGCCCGGTGGAAAGGCCAGTTGACCAGCAGCCTGTCCTCAAGGGCCTGCACGTAGGAGGCCTCCGTCCGGTCGGGGGCGACGATCAGGGGGCGGGTGCGGGTGGCCATGGCCTTCAGGAGCGGGGCGGTCGTCTTCTCGGCCAGCGCACTGAGCCGGGCGTGATGGTGCGCCGCCTCGTCGGTGCGATCGGTGCGGACCGCGGCCTCGATGAGGTCCGCGGCGCCAAAGACGCCCAGGACCGGGTGGTAGGTGATGTCGGCCGGATCCAGCACCCGCGTCAACTGCTCGTAGGCGTCGTTGTACAGCTTGTTGGCCATGGCGTGACGCCCCTTGGCGAACTGGGCGAATCCGAGCATCGAGTGCGCTCCGGCGGAGAGCAGTTCCGCCTCGGCCCTCCGGATGAGTTCGTCCGCGGTGTCGGACTCCCCGCGTTCGCTCGCCAGGGTGGCCAGTACCAGGTCGGCGGCGCACGCCCACAGGGATCGGCCGGTGTCGCGGGAGAGCCGCCGGGACTCGTCCGCCGCGGTGTGCGCCAGCCGGTGTTTGCCGAGGTGGAGCGCGGCCCACGCCTGGCACACGAGGGCTTCGCCGAGCAGTCCCAGGCGTCCCTGCCGGCGCAGGCCGTCGACGGCGGCACTGTGGTAGGGCCAGGACAGGTCGAGCGCCCAGATCCCGGTGAGCGAGGAGCCCAGGGCGTGCTGTTCGGCCGGGTCGTCCACGGTCCCCGGGGCGATCCGGCTGGTCGTGTCGATGATCCGGGCCGCTTGACCGACGGGGTCGCCCAGGGCGGCGACGGACAGGGCCATCGGGTCGCTGTCGTGCCGCTGCAGCCGCCGTGCCGCCTGGACGAAGAGGTCGCGGGTCTCCTGCGTCGGGTTGTCGTGCCAGCACCTGATGGACAGGGGCCACAGCGCGTTGAGCGCGAGTACGGCGCCCGCGCTGTCGGCACCGGCCAGCTGGTCCGCCACGTCGGCGAACGCCCTCACCCGCTCGGGGCTGAGCCAGCTCTCGTGGTTCAGTACCTCGCTCAACAGGGTGAGGCGCAGCCTCTCCTCGGTCCGGAGTTCCGCGGACTGTGCCTCGGCGAGCTGCTGGCGTGCCGTGGCGGCCTCGCCGAGTTCGAAGTTGATCTCTGCCGTGCGTAGGAGGAGCCGGCCCCTGTGCGTGTGGGGTCGGCTGCGGAGGGCCGCCTGTCGCAGCGCCTCGGCCGCGGCTCGTGGGGCACCTCGGCTCAGTGCTCTGAGGGCGGCTTGTTCGAGGTCGAGCGCCACGTCGTCGTCCGCCCCGGGGGTCGCGGCCGCACGGTGCCAGGCCCTGCGTTCGGGCTGTCCGGCCAGCGTCTTCGCCAGTGCCGCGTGCGTGCTCAGCCGACGGGAGGGGCCGGCCGCGTGGTAGATGGACGAGCGGACCAGGGGGTGGCGGAAGTGCACCTCGGGCCCGCGGATCTCGAGCAGCCCCGCGTCGACGGCGGGCTCCAGGGCGGCGACCGAGAGGTCGCCGCCGACCAGGCCCTTCGCGGTCTCGATGATCTCCGCGAGGTCGGCGCCGTCGTCGGCGGCGGCGACCAGCAGGACGGTCTGGGTGAGCTCGGGCAGGTCCGAGGCGCGTGCGAGGAAGGACCGCTCCAGGCGGCGGGTGGTCGGCACCAGGGGCAGCAGTGCCGACGGGACGCTTCCGTCCCCGCGCAGCACCGTCGGCAGTTCGACCAGCGCCAGCGGATTGCCGGCGGCCTCGGCCAGGATCCGTTGACCGAGGGAAGGGTCGAGCCCGGGCGTGCGCGCCTGCAGGAGCGCCGCCGCCGCGTCGTCATCGAGCCGGTGGAGCTGCATCTCGGTCAGGCCGGCGTCGTCGAGTGCGCTCTCGTGACCCTCGCGGACGGCCGTGAGCAGGGCGACCCGCTCGCCTTCGAGCCGTCGGGCGACGAAGGCGAGCACCTCGCTGCTCGCCCGGTCGATCCACTGCACGTCGTCGATCAGCAGGGCGACGGGGGCTTCGTGGGCCAGGCTGCTGATCAGCTCCAGTGAGGCCAGCCCGACGGAGAACATGCCGAGCGCGGCGCTGTCGTTCATGCCGAAGGCCGCGTACAGGGCCTGCCGCTGGGGCTCCAAGAGTGACGGAGTGTGGTCAGGCAGGACCGGAGCGAGCAGCTGGTGCAGCCCGGCGTAGGGAACGGAGGCTTCGGACTGCACGCCGAGCGCTGACAGGACCCGGCCGCCGTGTGCGAGGGCGGCTTCCCGGGCTGCGCCGAGGACGGCGGTCTTCCCGATGCCGGCCTCACCCCGCAGCAGCAGGGCGTCGCCGGCTCCGTCGAAGCAGCGGGAGAGAAAGCCGGACAGGAACCGCAGTTCGTCATCACGCCCGTACAACGCGTCCCCCGTCCGAAGTCACCACCGCGAGAGCGTCGGCCCGCTCGGTGGGGATGACTTCACCCTCGGGACCTGCGTCCCGACACACCTTCACTCGGCTGAGAACAACCCTCGCCTCACGGCCCGAACGTAACATAGCCCCAGGTCAAGGAAGGAGCCGTTCCCCGGCGGGGCCGCGGAGGGTCATCGTGCCTGGTTGCTGCTGATCTGCCAGTCCCTGGGGGGCATGCCGTAGGCGGCGCGGAAGGCGCGGCTGAAGTGGCTGGAGTTGGCGAAGCCCCAGCGGCGGGCGATGCCTGCTATGCCGAGTTCCGCGGCGACCGGGCGGAGGAGGTCGCGGCTGCAGCGTTCCAGGCGTTGGGCGCGGATCCAGCTGCTGACCGTGGTGTTTTCGAGGTGGAAGAGCTTGTGGAGGAATCGGACCGACATGAAGTTGGCCTCCGCGATCGTGGACGGGCAGAGGTCCGGGTCGCGGAGGTTGCGCAGGATGTGGTCCTTGACCCGTTCCAGGGAGGCTGCGTTCCGCGGGGCCTGTTGGCGGGAGCGGCCGGAGCGGTCGTCGACCAGTAGGGCCAGCAGGTCGAGTGCGGTGCTTGCGGCCCGGCGGCCGACGACCTCGTCCAGGACCTGTGCCTCGCGCGCCATCCGGGAGAGGTAGGCGGCGACCAGGGCGGCGCTGCCCTCGGCTCCGCTGAAGGGGGTGGCGGTCAGGGCTCGGAGGTCCCGCTCGGGGACGTCCAACTCGGCGCGGGGGAAGTGGAAGGAGGTGAAGACGAATTTCTCCTCGATCTTCTTGCGGAAGACCCGGGAGGTGTCGGTGATGGAGAACTCGCCCGGCCGGATGACCGACTCCCTGCCGTCCTGCTCCTTGAGCGCGGTGCCGCGCTCCTGCAGGCTGAGGATCAGCGACGGGGGGCCGTCGTCGGCGATCATGCGCCGGGTGCGCGTCGCCACCTGCGGTCCCGCCTGGACCCGCAATATCCGGATCGGGCCGAGTTGGTGGCCGACGATCGTCCCGGGCGACGGTACCTCCTCCAGGAGGTCCACGGCCATCGGCACGAAGGCGTGGGACACCGCCTCGTGCCAGCGCTCCGCCCGGTCGGAGGCGGACAGTCGCGCGGTGGAGAGAGATGCGGGCACCGGGTTCCTCTCGGGTCGGTCGGCCACCGGTGGCCCGTCCACCGCTGCGCCTTCCGGACCACCGTGCCAGTGGGCCCGGGGCGCGGCATCGCGTGAACCTACTAGATCGGGGTGGCCCTCATTTGTCGGCCGCACCGGCGACGGACCCGGTGACGTGGCGCTGGGCGACGACGAGCAGGACGGCGGCGGGTACGGAGGCCATGACGGCGGTGGCCATGACGGCGTTCCAGTGGTTGGTGTGGGCGCCGAGGTACTGGTAGACGCCCAGGGTGATCGGCCGGACGGTGTCCGTGGTGGTCAGGGTGAGGGCGAAGAGGAAGTCGCTCCAGGCGAGGAGGAAGGTGAAGACGCCGGCTGTGATCAGTGCGTTCCGGCTCAACGGGAGCACCACGCAGCGGAAGACGCGCAGTCGGCCGGCGCCGTCCATCCGCGCGGCCTCGATGACCTCCTCGGGGATGCTCCGCATGAACGAGTGCAGGACGACGATCGCGAAGGGGACGCCGGCGGTGGAGTCGGCGAGGACCAGCCCGAGGTGGGAGTTCAGGAGCCCCAGGTCGTTGTAGGCGCCGTAGAGCGCGTCGGCCACCACGATGCTCGGCACCGCCTGGGTGGTCAGGATGCCGAGGAGTACGACCTTGGTGCCGCGCAGGCGGAACCGGGCCAGCGCGTGGGCCGCCGGTGCGGCGAGAGCCAGGCTGAGCAGCGCGCTGCCGAGAGCCACCACGAGGCTGGTGACGAGGTTGCGCCCCTGGTCGCGCAGCGCGGTGGCGTATCCGCTGAGGTCCGGGTGGAGCGGGAACCATCCTCCGCGCAGGGTGTTGCCGGCCGGCTGGAGGGAGGCGTTCACCATCCAGTAGACGGGGAACAGCATCAGCGCGAGCAGGACGATCCCGACGAGGGTGGACAGCGGGCCGCCGCGGCCGGGTGGGCGTTTCACGGGAGCGCCTCTCAGACGGTCAGACGGTCCGGGCACGTCGGTCGGCGCGCAGGTGGAGGACTGCGAACACCAGCGAGAGGACGATGAGCAGGTTGCTCATCGCGGCGCCGCGCCCGAAGTCGAACTGCCGGAAGGACAGTTCGTAGGACTGGGTGGCGATGGTCTCGGTGGCCCCGGCCGGCCCTCCGCCCGTGACCACCAGGATGACGTCCAGCACCTTGACGGTGTAGACCACGCCCAGCACGAGCACCACGCTGACCACCGGCCGCAGCAGGGGCCAGGTGATGTGGCGGAACGAGGCCAGCGGGCCGGCGCCGTCCAGCTTCGCCGCCTCGTACAGGTTCGGGGGGATGTCCTGCAGACCGCCGTACAGGATCGCTGTGTTGAAGGGGACGCCGACCCAGGTGTTGACCAGGACCACCGACAGCAGGGCCTGGGAGGTGCCGGTGAGCCAGGGAACGCCGGATGACGTGAGGTGGAGGCCGCGCAGCACCGCGTTGACGACTCCGGTGTCGGGGTCGAGCATCCACTTCCAGGTGGTTCCGGAGGCGACCAGCGGCAGCAGCCATGGCAGCAGCAGGAGTGACCGCAGCACGCCGCCGAGCGGGAAACGGCGTCGGAAGAACAGGGCGAAGGCCAGGCCGAGGGCGAACTGCCCCAGGACCGAGCCGGCCGTGAACACGGCCGTGGTCAGCAGGGTCCGGGGGAATGCGGAGGACGAGAGGACCGCCGCGTAGTTCCGCAGGCCCGCGAACGGGGCGTCACCGGTGTAGAAGCTCGTGACGGTGTACTGCTGGAAGCTCATCACGACGTTGTCGGCGATCGGGTAGCCGAAGAACAGCAGCAGGTACGCCGCAGCAGGCGCGACGAACAGCCACCGGGTCCAGCGGTCCCCGCGTCGGACCGGCGACGGGTCAGCGGCCTGTGGCGGTCTGCTGCGCATGGCTGAGGGCTTCCTCCGGCGTCTGTTCGCCCGTCAGCGCGGACTGGATCGCGGTGTAGATCCCCGTCGCCGCCTTGGGCCACTCGACGCCGAGCTCGCTGGTACGGGCGCGCGCCACCGCCACGCTCTGGGCGAAGGCGGCCATCGACGGGTTCGCCTCAACATGCTGGGCGGCCACTGCGGTGCGGGAGGGCACGGTGTGGTGCTCCTGGGCCAGGGTGAGCATGTTCGACGGGGAGTTCAGGCAAGCGAGGACCTGGGCGGCCTTCTGCTGCCGGGCTTTGGAAGGGTTCTGCGGGACGGTCCACACCTCGCCGCCGAGCGGGGTGACCGGGGACTGCCCCAGCCGGGGGACCGGGACGGGAGCCACTCCCCAGTGCAGGTCGGCGTCCTGCTCCAGGGCCGGGATGCGCCATGGGCCGTTGATCATCATGGCCGTCCGTCCGGCGACGAACTGGTCGTGGACGTCGGCCTGGGTCCAGTTCAGCACCGACTTCGACATGGAGCCGCTGTTCACCAGGTCGACCCAGAGCTGGAGCGCCTGCGCGGCCTGGGGGGTGTCCAACTGCCGTTCGTCGCCCCCGTTGGACCACAGGAAGGGCAGGAACTGCCAAGTGCCCTCGAAGGTGGCGTTCGCGTCGACCGCCATGCCGTAGCGCCCGGGGCGGGTCAACGTAGCCGCGGCCGCCTTCAGTTCGTCCCAGGTCCTCGGGACGGCGACGCCGGCCTCGGCGAGCATGTCCTTGTTGTAGATCAGGGCGACGGTGCTGACGTTGGGGGCCAGCCCGTACAGCTTGCCCTGGTAGCTGCCCGCCGACGCGATGCCCGGGGCGAAGCCGTCGGCGTCGATGCCGTAGCCGTCCAGCGGGGCCAGTGCGCCGGTCCGGGCGATCTGCTGCAGGTCGGGGTTGTCGAGCATCAGCAGGTCGGGGAGGGTCCGTGAGGACGCCTGCTGCAGGACCTTGGGGACCAGGGACGCCCCCGGGACGCTCGTCTGCTCGACCCGCACCCCGACCGTCCGCCCGCACGCGGTGAGCAGGTCGCCCCACTGGGCGTGTTCGGCCTGGTCGGTGTAGTAGTCGAGCGCGGTGATGGCGGTGACCTCGCCCCCGGACGGCCCGGAACCGGTGCGGTCACCGCATCCGGTGGCGGCCGGCGCCAGGAGGAGGAGCCCGGTCAGGAGGGCGGCGATCCGCCGAGCCGACGATCTGGCCGGTGAGGTCATGCTGGTGCCTTTGCCGGGTGCCTGGGGTCGGGGTCCAATCGGACCCTTCCGTTCGAACGCATATTAAACACCCCCGGGAGTACCCGTGGCGTGCCCGGTGGCCTCCCGGATCATCGCCACCACGGCTTCGGGCCGCGAGAGCGGGACGGCGTGCGAGGCGTCCAGCACGTACTCGGTGGCCGCGATGCGTTGGGCCATGAAGCGCTGGGCGGCGGGGTTGAGCATCCGGTCTGCGGTCGCGATGGCGTACCAGGACGGCTTGTCCGCCCAGGCCGGCGAGCCCGATCTTTCGGTCAGCGCGTCGCAGGCTATCGGGCGTTGTGCTGAGGCAAGCGCCTGCCCGGCCGCGGGTGACAGGTCGTCGGCGTACAGCTGCCGGAACCGTTCCGCGTGGATGTACACCTCGCTGTCGGGGCGGGAGGGGAAGGCTGTGGTGACAGTGGCGTCGGCCATCGGGGAGGGGGCGAAGCGGTTGGTGATGTCCAGCACGCACTCGCCGGCGTCCAGGGCGAACGCGGCGACGTAGCACAGGGCGACCACCTGGTCGGCGTCATCGGTCGGCTGGGTGATCACCGCGCCGCCGTAGCCGTGGCCGACCAGGACGACGGGGGTGTCGAGCTCGCGCAGCAGGCTACGGACGCGCGCGGCGTCATGCGCCGGGCCGCGCAGCGGGTTCGCGGGGGCGTGCACCGTCAAACCGGCGGCGCGCAGCGGGCCGATGACCTCGGACCAGGACGAGGCGTCGGTGAATGCCCCGTGCACCAGCACGACGGTCGGCGGAACGGGGGTGGATCTGTGCATGCCGGTGACCTTCGACTGGGCGGGGAAGTGGGGACGGGGCGATGTCCCACAGGGGGCGATGTCCCAGCCAAGCCGGTCCGGCCGTGGCGGGCATCGCGTGGACGTACCAACGAGCCCGCTCAGGCCTCGGGCAGGGAGGCGACCAGGTTGGCGAGCTGGACCCGGGAGCCGATCGACAGCTTGCGGAACACGGACGTCAGATGGGTGTTGACGGTGTGCGGGGACACCACCAGCACGTCGGCGGCCGACCGGTTGGTGTGGCCCTGGGCGATGAGGCGCGCGACCTTCTCCTCCGAGGCCGTGAGGGCACCCCAGCCCTGGACGGGGCGCTGCACGGTCGCCGTCCGACGGGTGTCGGCCCCGGCGCCCACCAGGACGCGCTGGACCTGTGCCGCCGCGGCGTGGGCGCCCGACTCGGCGAACGTGTCCCGGGCGTGCGCCAGCGCGGCCGCCGCCCGGCGTCGTCGCCCCGCGCCCAGGAGGGCCCGGCCGAGATCGGCGTGGGCAGCGGCCCGGGTCAGCGGGCGGGGGCTCGCCCCGAGCAGGTCCACGGCCTGTTCGAGCACGGCGGGGTCGTTCCGTACGAGCCCACGGGCGTGCGCCGCGACGCCGATGGCGGTCGGCACGGACGGGTTGCGTCCGGCGTGGGCCTCGGCCTGCGCGGCCAGGTCCTCGGCGAGCTGCCGCTCCCCGCCGCGCAGGGACATCCGGACCGCGGCGTCGACCCAGTCGCGCAGCAGGCGCCACCGCATGAAGGGCCCCTGCTGCTGAACCCGGCGGATCCGGTCGACGGCGAGTGCGACGTCCCCGTCGGCCTCGGCGTGGACGGCCTCCAGGAAGTGCACCGCGGCCGTGTTACCGGGGTTCGGTTTGACGGCCAGCTGCTCCCGGGCGGCTAGCAGGTGCTCCCGGGCCGCCTCGCGGTCGCCGCGCAGCAGGGCGATCCGGGAGCGGATCACCCGACCGTTCACCTGCTGGACGGGCACCCGCACCTCGTCCTCCAGGCGTTCCATGGTCACGAAGTCGGCCTCTGCGTCGTCGAGTCGGCCGAGCCCCAGGTCGTGCTGGCCCTGGGCCCACAGCAGCATGGCCTGACGCACCGTGCCGCCCCGGTCCGCCGCCCGGAGGAGCAGGCGCTCACCGGAAGCGAAGTCGTCCACATGCACGTGCGCGACGACCTCCTCGGGGAGGAAGGCGGAGTCGATGGCGCTCAGCGCGGCGAAGCGCTCCAGCGCGACCGCGTTCTCCCCCGCGTTCAGCGCGATCTCGCCCAGCCCCGACAGGGCCAGCACATGGGCCTCCCGGTCGCCGATCGCGGTGGCGGTCCGCAGCGCGGTCTCGCCGGCCTCCCTCGCCGTGGCCAGGTCACGGCCCCGGGACAGGGCCAGGGCGCGCAGGGCGGCCAGCCGGGCGCAGATCTCCGGGGCGGAGCCGCCCGCGGCGAGCGCGGTCTCGGCCCGGCGGCGCAGTTCCTCGGCGAGGTCCATGGTCCACAGCGCCCCGCCCAGGGCGGACTGAAGCCGGCCGAAGGTGTCCAGTGGAGGCCGGTCGGCCAAGAGCCGGTCGCCGGTCTCCAGCGCCTCGCGGTTGCGGCCGGCCCGGGCCAGGCAGAGGATCGTCTGCTCGCCCACATCGAACTTCAACTTTCCTGCTGCTGGCGACAGTTCGAGGGCGCGCAACATCATGTCGGCCGCCGGGCCGGGGGTGACGGCCAGCACGTCGTCGGCCGCTCGCCGCAGCAGTGCCACGGCCTCCTCGTCCCCGGGCACGGCGCCCCGGAGGATGTGCGGCACGGCGTCAGCCGGCTGCCGGCCCGCGGTGACCAGGCGGCGGGCGGCCTCGCGGTGCAGGGCCTTGCGGGCCGACGGCGGGATGTCGGCGTACACCGCCTGGCGCAGCAGATCGTGCCGGAAGACCAACTGGTCGCCGTCGTCGTCCAGGAGCCCGGCGCGCACCGCCTCCTCGAGCGCCGGGAGCAGGGCGGCGGCCGGGCGGTCGCAGAGCGCGGCGGCGTCGTCGAAGCCGAACCGGCGGCCCAGCACCGCGCCCATCTGGAGAAAGCGCAGCGTGTCGGGCTGCAGGGACCGGAGCCTGCCGCGCACGCCGACCACGAGCCGGGAGGGCATGACGTCCTGCGAGGCGTCGGCGGCCCGCAGTCCGGCCAGCATCTCGACCGCCAGGAACGGGTTCCCGCCGGCGCCGTCGAGCAGGTCCCGCACCCACGTCTCGACCGCCGGTCCGAGCGTGTCGTCGGCGAGTTGACCGATGGCCGCGCCGGACAGCGGGCCCAGGGGCACCGTGACCGTGGGAAGGCCGCCGGCGGCGGCCGCCACGATCTCCTCGGCCGGGCCGGCCGGCTCCCGGCGTGCAGTCAGCATCCACAGGACCGGCGAGGTCCGCAGGCGGGTCGGCAACTGCTGCAGGGCGAAGCGGCTCAGCGCGTCGGCCCATTGCACGTCGTCCAGACCGATCAGCACCGGCGCGTCTGTGGCCCGGGCCTCGATCACCTCCGCCAGGCGCTCCACGAGCCAGATCCGCTGGTCGTGGCCGCGGGCGAGATCGGCGAGGTCGTCTCCGGACAGCAGCGGCCGGTCGCCGTGCAGGATGCTGGCCGCCAGCGACGAGAACGGCACGATGTGGTGCAGTTCATCGGCCTTGCCGAGGCCCACGGAGAACCCCGCCGCGGCGGCCCGGGAGGCGGCCTCGGCGAGAAGGGTGGTCTTGCCGATGCCCGGTTCCCCCTGGATCAGGGCCAGTCCGCCACTCCCGGTGCCGGCCACCGAGGTGATCAGCGCCTGGAGCCGTGCGAGTTCGGCCTCCCGGCCGCGCAGACCGCGATGGGACAGCGGACCGCCTGACCCTGCCATTCGAGCTTCTTCCCGTCCACCCACGCCGACCGCAGTCGGGTTCCGGCCGCGCCGTTGTCCCAGGCTTCCAGAGGGTACGCGGTGGTGGTCGGCCGCTGCACCGCAGGTGGTGGCAGCGGGACCCTCAGCCGGTGTGGCCGGGCAGCACGGCGTCCCAGTCGATCGCGTCGGCTTCGGTACCCGGGGGGACGAGGGCGAAGGTCTCCCGGCGGAGCCAGCGACGCACCTGACGGGACGGGAGGTCGATCAGGACGACCTCGTCGCGGTTGCGGAGCATGACGCGCAGGGCCGCCCGGCCGTGGCAGGTGCAGGGGGGCCAGATCCTGACGTCGCCGTGGCCGGCCGGCCGCTGCAGTCCCTCCCAGAGGAGGTCGCGGGAGAACTGCCAGACGCCCGCCTCGGCGGCCGGGCCGAGGAACTCGAGCGCGACGGCGATCGGGTCGTCGCTGCGGTAGCCCAGGCGCACGGGGACGTCGAAGGACTCGTGCTCGCCCAGGACGAGTCGGGCGTCGAGGAGGATCTCGGTGCAGGCGGCCTCCGGGCGGGGCTGGGAGGCGCTGGGCCGCGACTGGTGGGCAGGCAATGGATTCTCCTGGGTCGGTATCGGGGTCGTTGTCGGGGCGGGTGCCGGGCGCCGGTGCGCGGGAGGTGGGTGGGTGGGGCCGCGCGGGGTGGCGCAGTGGTCCCGCCTCGCCCCCGGGAACCGCCGTGGACACGGAGGCGGCGGATCCGCCGTCCAGGCTAGGAAAGGGGGGCGGCGGGGATGTTCTGGTGGTGCACGGCGACGTGACGGCCCGTGCACCTTCCCGGCCGCCGGGCCGGGCGGGAAGCGGGTTCGTCGCGGGCGTGCCCGGTGTCGGGGAGCGGCGCGGTCAGGCGGTCCCACCGACCGTCGTCGCTCCGGTGCCAGTGGCCGAACTTAGCTGCCCTGCAAGCTCTTTGGTCTTCCGCTCCAGGTGCCGTCAAGGCCTTCTCCGAGGAGTGGGTGCCACTCGGCATGGGCGTCGTCCGGGTCGGGTGGAGCCGCTGGAACCTCGGTTTGTTGAATGTTTGTCCAGCCGTTCCACTCCTTGTATGAATGGCGCCAGAAGAACTTCCCCTCCTGAGCGCCCCGTTGCCGGCGCCGCCGCCCCGCCGTGCGGCGAGCCGCCCTCGCCAGCATCCGCACAGCACCACTTCCAACCGGTCGGAGTTTCCCGTGAACCAGTCGGGTCCCTCGCCCATGCTCGAAACCCCCGCGCCCGAAGCCGAAACCCACCTGCTCGACCAGGTCGCCCGCGGCGGCGGCAACGGCTGCATCGACATCCTCTCGCCGCCGCCCGGAACCGATCCCGAGGACTGCCTCTACGTCGCCCTGCACGTCCACGGTGCGGCCTCCGTTCGACGCGGCGCGGCCAGCACCGTGCTGGCCCCGGGGGACCTGCTGATCAGTGCCACCCCCCACCCGGCGGGCCTGTTGCAGGACTCCGAGTGCCGGATGGTCCGCTTCCGCATCCCCTGCTTCTACCTGGGCGTCCGGCAGGGCGATGTCCGGCGCGCGGGCGGGCTGGTGGCGCGGGGGAACGAGGGGATCGGCTCGCTCGCCTTCCAGTTCCTCCGCATCCTGGCCACCCAGGCGCGGGCCCACCGGGCCCGGCCAGGCCACCACCTCGCGCTCAGTGCCTCCGACATCGTCGCCATCCTGGTGACCGAGCTGCTCGCCCGGGAGGACCCGGAACACCCCAACGGCGCGACCGAGTTGCTGTCCCGGATCCGCGCCCACATCGAGCAGAACCTCGCCGACCCGAACCTCTCGCCCAGATCGATCGCCCGCTCGCACCACATCTCGGTGCGCTACCTCCACAAGCTCTTCCAGCAGGACGGGATGACCGTGGGACAGTGGGTGCGACGGCGTCGGCTGGAGGCCTGCCGTCGGGAGCTGGGGCGCCCGTCCCGTCGGCAGGCCAGTGTGTCCGCCGTCGCGCACCGCTGGGGCTTCGTCAGCCACTCCCACTTCAGCCGGGCGTTCCGCGACGCCTTCGGCGTCTCGCCCCGCGAGTGGCAGGCCTACGCCACCCGGACCGAGGGGATCCACTCCGCCTCCTGATCCCTCCACCCGGTGCCATCCGAACGGCCGCCGTACCCCCGAAGCCCGGCCGAAGTGTCTCCGGGGGCGGGTGAGGACACGCTCTGCGGGTGCCGCCGCTCGGCGCGTGTTGCCCGGCGGGCACCGCCCGGGCCGCGTTGTCACAGATAGTCGGCACCGTGCACATGGCGCTGCACCGCCGGTCCTGGTGAGGACGGGCGGTGCAGCGCCGGGCATGGTCCGGGGGGTCAGCGGCCGGCGTGGATCTCCGCGACGTAGCCGCCCGGGAACCGGACCATCGCGCTCTCCCGTCCGTCCGCGCGGACCGGCCCCGACAGCACGGTCGCGCCGGCCGCCCTGGCCCGGCCCAGGGTCGCGCCGAGGTCCGGTACGCCGTAGCCGGTGGTCTCCAGGCCGAACGGGTGGGGCAGGTGGCCGTCCGTCACCGCGACGGTGGTGGCGCCGAAGCCGGAGGTGAGCCGGATCAGCCGGTACGTCGTCCCGGGCAGGCCGATGGCGGCGCCGTCGGCCCGCCGGTCGTCGGAGACGACGCGGCCCCGGGTGAAGGCGAGGTAGCTGTCCAAGAAGGCGCGGACGGAGTCCGGCGGCAGGTAGATCCGGTTCTCCGGCACGCTCGCCGGGGCGGGGTAGGACGGCGCGGTCGTGTGGACGTACAGCTGGGCGTTGACCCCGCCGGGGAACTGGACGACGGCGTCCCGGCCGATCGGGTCGGCGAACGGCGCCACGGTGACGGCCGCGCCGTCGGCCCGGGCGGTTCGGACCGCCTGGTCGAGGTCGGTCACCAGCCAGCCGGTGCGCTCGGTGCCGAACGGGTACGGCACGGGCGTGGTGTAGTCGAACACCGACAGCGTGCCGACCGGCGAGACGATCAGTTCGGACAGCGTCCGGCTGGGTGTCGGGGTCACCTGGGTGGAGACCGGGCCGATCGTGGTGCCGCCGAAGGTGGACGTCCAACTGGTCACGAAGGCCTGCTCGGTGCCCGGCGAAACGTACACGTGGGTGGTGTCGTACTGCGGGCCGACGGCGAAGTCCAGGTGCGTGCCCGGCGGCTTCGCCGGGCTGCTCTGGGTGGCCGAGGCGGTGGGGACCGCCGCCAGTGCGGCGACCGCCGTCACCAACGGGACCACGCGTCGGGCGAATCGAAGCTTCACGGGACCTCCTGGTCGTGGTGCGCGCCCGGCGCCCGTGGGGAACGGGCGCCGGGCGCGGGTCAGTGGTGGGGGCCCCCCCGGCCGGGGGGGGGGGGGGGCCGGGGGCGGGGGGGCGGGGGGGGGGGGGGGGGGCCCGCGGGGGGGGGGGGGGGCGGCCCGGGGGCGGGTGGTGGGTGGGGGGGCTGGC